>NZ_WJZM01000038.1:0-57392 GCF_021609545.1 Pseudomonas sp. PA-1-6B | reverse complement strand
GCGCCAATGCCTCACCACTATTGCCCTCAATCGTCCCCGCCAACTTCAACGAAAACTCCCGCCCCTCCACCCGAAACGGCCAATCCGGCGCCGCTCTACGGAAGTTGAAGCGCAGGCAGTTGTGTTGCAGTAAATCCTGCGGCGTCACCGGGGTGCCATGCTTTACCAGGTACTCCGGTGAGGCGACGATAACCTGCCCGGTAGAGCCGATATGGCGGGCGGTCAGGGGGCTGTCGGCGAGGGGGCCGAAGCGGATGGCGACGTCGGCTTGGCCGCCGAGGATGTCCACGACTTCGTCGCCGAGCATCAGGTCGACGACGATGGCGGGATAGCGGGCGCTGAAGGCGGCGATCAGGGGGACGATGGTCATGCGGCCGTGGGCCAGTGCGGCGCTGACGCGCAGGCGTCCGCGGGGCGCGCCCTGGTCGGTGATGGCGTCTTCGACTTCGGCCATGTCGGCGAGGATGCGTCGGGCGCCGCGCAGGTAGGCTTCGCCTTCGGCGGTGAAGGTGATGGCGCGGGTGGTGCGCAGTAGCAGACGGGTGCCGATGCGCTGTTCGGTGCGGGTAATGATGCGGCTGATGGCCGATGGGGTCAGCCCCAAGGCCCTGGCCGCGCCCGACAGGCTGCCGTGCTCGGCGACCATAGTGAAGACTTCCATCTCTCCCGAACGCCCGCCGATGTCCATTTGTGCCTCCTGCGCAAAGCTGTAGTTCCCAACCAAGGGCTACTGCTGCAAAAGGCAGGATTGTAGCATTTGGCTCACAGATGAGGAGTCACCCATGCGTATCAATCCACCCCTTGTAGCATTGTCCGTCGGTGCCTTTGGCATCGGGGTCACAGAGTTTGCCCCTATGGGCATGTTGCCCGGTATCGCCGCTGATCTTGATGTTTCCATTCCCGCTGCAGGGCTGTTGGTAAGCGCCTACGCCATGGGCGTGTTGATCGGCGCGCCGATCATGACCCTGGCGACGGCCAGGGTGCCCCGCCGTTATCTGCTGATCGGGCTGATGGCGATTTTTACCCTGGGTAACTTGCTGTCGGCGCTGGCCAGCAACTACCAGACATTGATGATCGCCAGGCTGGTGACGTCGCTCAATCACGGAGCGTTCTTTGGGATTGGCTCGATCGTGGCCGCAAGCCTGGTGGCGCCCGAGAAGCGCGCGGGGGCTGTGGCGGCGATGTTCATGGGGCTGACCCTCGCAACCATTGGCGGCGTACCCCTGGCGACCTGGTTTGGCGAGAACTTTGGTTGGCGCACCGCGTTCTGGGGCATCAGCGGGCTTGGCGCGGTGGTCATGGCGGCGCTGTGGTGGGCCTTGCCCAATGCTCCGGCGCCCAAAGGTGGCGGGCTGATGGCGGAAATCCGTGTGCTGGGGCGCGGGCCGGTGCTGGCCGCGTTGGCGCTGACCGTGGTGGGCTCGAGTGCGATGTTTACGGTATTCACCTACATCGCGCCGATTCTGCGAGATGTCACCCACGCTTCGACCAACTTCGTCACCGGGATGCTGGTGCTTTTCGGAATCGGGCTCACCCTGGGCAATGTGTGGGGTGGCAAGTCAGCGGATCGGTCGGTGGACCGCACTTTGATCATCTCGCTGGTGGTGTTGATTGCTGTGCTGTTGGCCTTTTCGGTGCTTATGCAATGGCCGCTGCCCGCCGCGTTGTCGATCCTGCTGTGGGGCGCTGCCAGTTTTGCCCTGGTGCCGCCGTTGCAGATGCGGGTGATGGAGGCCGCCAAAGACGCGCCTAACCTGGCTTCGGCGATGAACATCGGTGCGTTCAATTTTGGGAATGCGATTGGTGCGGCGTTGGGGGGCGCAGTGATCAACGCTGGGCTGGGCTACCCGGCGATTTCTCTGGCGGGCGCAATCATGGCTGGGCTGGGTTTGTTGATGGTGCTGGGTTTGGGCTGGCGTGCGCGGCGCGCAGGTTTGCGGACTTGTCCGGAAGCGGTGCAAGCGTAAGCACACGCTGGAAAGCCCCCTCCAACTGCCTTATAACTACGCCCTTCAGTCAAGGAGACGCGTAATGAAAACCATGGTAGTTGGCGCCAGCAAAGGCCTGGGCAAGGCCCTGATCGAGGGGTTGGGCGAAGCCGGGGATACGCTGATCGGTGTATCCCGTAGCCGTCCTGACCAGCTCAACCACAAGGCTGATGTGCAGGTGCACTGGATCGAAGCCAACCTGGCCGAACCCGCCAAAGCTGCCCAGGCCATTGAGGCCTCGGTAGCCGAGAGCGGGCTGGATACTCTGATTTACAACCTGGGTATCTGGGAAGAGTTTGCCTTCGATCCGGCGTACCACTTTTTGGCAGACAGTGATGAGCAACTCGAAGCCATTGTCACGTGCAACATCACCTCTACTTTGTTGTTGATCAAACGCCTGCTGCCGGTGCTGCTCAACAGCGCCAACCCACGGATCATCCTGACCGGCTCCACCTCCGGCCTGCCGCAAAGTGGCCGCCCGGAGGTGGCCTTCGGTGCCTCCAAGTTTGCGCTGCGCGGGATTGCCGATGCGTTGCGTGAAGGCTATCGGCATCAGCGCCTGGGCGTGACCTGCCTGAACCTCGGTTACCTGAACACCGAAGACCCGTTGAGTGCACCGCTCGCAGTGGCGGCGCAACGCGGTGAAGGTCAATTGATCCCTGTACACGACGTGGTTCAGGTGGTGCGCATGACGCTGAGCTTGTCGCCGGCGAGTTTCGTCAAGGACATCACCTTGCCGGCGATTCTGGATGAGCGGTTTTAGACGGGGAAGAACGTCTGAGGCTATCGTCTAGACTTCATGCACCTTTCAACCCGAGGAGCCTTGCGATGAACAACAAAAACACGATCTGCCTCTGGTACAACGGCGATGCTCTGGAGGCAGCGACCTTCTACGCCAACACCTTCCCCGACAGCGAAGTAAAGGCCGTACACCGTGCGCCTGGCGACTACCCATCCGGAAAGCAGGGCGATGAGTTGACCGTGGAGTTCACCGTACTGGGTATCCCCTGCGTGGGCCTCAATGGCGGCCCGGCGTTCAAGCACAGTGAGGCGTTTTCCTTTCAGGTGTCTACCGAGGATCAGGAGGAAACCGACCGTTTGTGGCATGCCATCATCGACAACGGTGGGCAGGCAAGCGCTTGCGGTTGGTGCAAGGACAAGTGGGGGCTGTCGTGGCAGATCTCGCCGAGGGTGTTGGTCGATGCAGTTACCAGTACAGATCCTGCCGTCGCCAAGCGTGCATTTGAAGCGATGATGACCATGACCAAAATCGACATCGCTGCCATCGAAGCCGCCATTGCCGGAAACTGAACTGTGGGAGCGCTCGAGCCTTAGCGAGGCCGCGATAGCGGTGGGTCAGGCAGCACAAATGCCAACAGCACCACCGCCATCGCAGCATAGGTATCTACACAACTTTGTGGGTTGTAACAGCAGACGGTAACCACGATGCGAAGCGAGTCGCTCTTGATCTTAGGCGCCCCGTTAAACCACGCTGGCGGATTACGGGCACACCGAGCCTAGGCGAGGTGCCGAGTGGTGGGGCAAGAGCGTTTTGCTTACTTTGGCCTGGGCCGGCATCCCGGCTTTTGCAAAGTGAGCCGCCGTCAGGGCGGAACCATCGGTGGCCGTTACCTTAATCATGGATATCTACTCGATCATATCCAATATCCCGGTCGGCTGGCAGACCGCCTTCGCAGGCAAGCCAGCTCCCACATTTGAATCGCGGCGCGTTAGTTAGATCGACGCCGGCTGTCAGGCCGTCACGGGAGCAAGCTCCCTCGCCACAGGTTCAGCGTCGCACCAAATTTGTGTAGATACCTATGACCATCGCAGGCAAGCCAGCTCCCACACTTGGATCGCGCGCCCCCCTCCATGCGGCAAAAAAATTCATACAACGGACGCCCGGTTGCGACACCGTCAATACCGGCCTATGTTCCAAGCCATGCGGTTTTTTTGCTGTCCCCCGCCCTGCGCCCATCCCGTAACCAGGAGACGACATGCCCACCCCTTCACGCCCTGCTGTACTCGAGCTGATCGGCAACACACCGCTGGTCAAGGTCAGCCGCTTCGATACCGGCCCCTGCACGCTGTTTCTCAAGCTGGAATCGCAAAACCCCGGCGGTTCCATCAAGGACCGCATCGGCCTGGCGATGATCGACGCGGCTGAGCGCGACGGTCGTTTGCGCCCTGGCGGTACCATCATTGAAGCCACCGCCGGCAATACCGGCCTGGGCCTGGCGCTGGTGGGCCGGGCCAAGGGTTATCGGGTGGTGTTGGTGGTGCCCGACAAGATGTCCACGGAAAAGGTGCTGCACCTCAAGGCCATGGGCGCCGAGGTGCATATCACCCGCTCCGATGTGGGCAAGGGCCATCCCGAGTATTACCAGGACGTGGCGGCACGTTTGGCCAAAGATATTCCGGGCTCGTTCTTCGCCGACCAGTTCAATAACCCGGCCAACCCCTTGGCTCACGAGACCAGCACCGCGCCGGAGATCTGGGCACAGACTCAGCACGACGTGGACGCCATTGTGGTGGGCGTCGGCTCGGCCGGCACCCTCACCGGTTTGACGCGGTTCTTCAAGCGCGTGCAACCCGAGCTGGCCATGGTGCTGGCCGACCCGGTCGGTTCGGTGATGGCCGAATACAGCCGCAGCGGCAAGCTGGAAACCCCTGGTTCCTGGGCCGTGGAAGGTATCGGCGAAGACTTCATCCCTTCGATTGCCGATCTGTCCAGCGTGCGCCACGCCTACTCCATCAGCGATGCCGACAGCTTCGACCACGCCCGCCAATTGCTCAAGGCCGAAGGCATCCTCGGCGGCTCATCCACCGGCACCCTGCTCGCCGCGGCCTTGCGCTACTGCCGCGAGCAAACCGAGCCCAAGCGCGTGGTGACCTTTGTTTGCGACACCGGTACGCGCTACCTGTCGAAGGTTTACAACGACCAGTGGATGAACGACGCGGGCCTGTTGCAGTACAAGCACTACGGCGACCTGCGCGACCTGATCGCGCGCCGCTTCGAAGACGGCCGCGTGATCAGCGTAAGCCCCGACGACACCCTGCTCACCGCCTTCCAGCGCATGCGCCTGGCGGACGTGTCGCAACTGCCGGTGCTGGTCGATGGCCAGACCCTGGTGGGCGTGATCGACGAGTCCGACATCCTGCTGGGCCTGCACCACGACGCCGCAGACTTTTCCATGACCGTCGCCAGCGCCATGACCAACACCCTGCACACCCTGGCCCCCAGCGCCAGCCTGGCCGAACTGCAGGCTGAGCTGGATCGCGGCCTGGTCGCCATCATTGCCGACGCCGCAGGCTTTCATGGCCTGATCACCCGCGTCGACCTGCTTAACCACCTACGGAGATCCCTTGCATGAGCCAGCCCGATAAAAGCGCGTTTGCCACCCGTGTGATCCACGCCGGGCAGTCACCCGACCCGACCACGGGCGCGCTGATGCCGCCGATCTACGCCAACTCCACCTACCTGCAAGACAGCCCCGGCGTGCACAAGGGTTTTGACTATGGCCGCTCCCATAACCCCACGCGTTTCGCCCTGGAACGCTGCGTGGCCGACCTTGAAGGCGGCAGCCAGGCATTTGCATTTGCCTCGGGGCTGGCGGCGATCTCCACCGTGCTGGAGCTGCTGGATGCCGGCGCGCATATTGTCTCGGGCAATGACTTGTACGGCGGCACTTTCCGTCTGTTCGACAAGGTGCGCCAGCGCAGCGCCGGGCACCGCTTCAGCTATGTCGACCTCAGCGACTTGTCGGCGTTTGAAGCGTCATTGCAGGACGACACGCGCATGGTCTGGGTCGAAACCCCAAGCAACCCGCTGCTGAGCCTGACCGACCTGCGCGCCGTGGCCCGTATCTGCCGTGCCCGCGGGATTATCTGCGTGGCCGACAACACCTTTGCCAGCCCCTGGATCCAGCGCCCGCTGGAGTTGGGCTTCGACATCGTGGTGCACTCCACCACCAAATACCTCAATGGGCATTCTGATGTGATCGGTGGTATCGCTGTTGTTGGCGACAACGCTGAATTGGCCGAACGCCTGGGTTTCCTGCAAAACTCCATCGGCGCCATCGCCGGGCCGTTCGATGCCTTCCTGACCCTGCGCGGGGTAAAAACCCTGGCGCTGCGCATGGAGCGCCATTGCAGCAATGCCCTGGACCTGGCCACCTGGCTGGAACAACAGCCGCAAGTGTCACGGGTTCACTACCCGGGCTTGCAATCCCACCCACAGCACGACCTGGCGAAACAGCAGATGCGCGGGTTTGGCGGGATGATTTCAGTGGACTTGAACAGCGACCTGGCCGGCGCGACGCGCTTTCTGGAAAACGTGAAGATCTTCGCCCTGGCCGAGAGCCTGGGTGGCGTGGAAAGCCTGATCGAGCACCCGGCGATCATGACCCATGCCAGCATCCCGGCGGCGACGCGAGCGCAATTGGGGATTGGCGATGGGCTGGTGCGCTTGTCGGTGGGGGTTGAAGATGTGGAGGATTTGCGCGCCGATCTGGCGCAAGCCTTGGCCCACATCTAACTCAATTTCCAGGGTGGCCGTATGTGGGAGCTGGCTTGCCTGCGATAGCATCACTGCGGTGTAACAGACACACCGAGGTGCCTGCATCGCAGGCAAGCCAGCTCCCACACAAGCCCAGTCCCACAAGGGGCATGTATCAGCCTTGGGTGATGTTCGCCCGCGCCGCATGCAGTTTCTTGTAGCTATCGATCAAGCGCAAATGCCGGTCCAGGCCTTCCAGCTTCATGCTGGTCGGCGTCAGCCCATAAAAGCGCACACTGCCGTCGACCGAGCCGATCACCGCATCCATGCGCTCATTGCCAAACATGCGCCGGAAGTTGGCCTCGTAGTCAGCCAGCTCTAGGTCATCATCCAGCTCCATCTCCAGCACCGCGTTCATCGCCTGGTAAAACAGGCCGCGCTCAACGGTGTTGTCGTTGTACTGCAGGAACATCTCTACGCATTCCTTGGCCTCTTCATACTGCTTCAGCGCCAGGAATATCAGCAGTTTCAGCTCCAGGATGGTCAACTGGCCCCACGCGGTGTTGTCGTCGAACTCAATGCCAATCAACGTAGTGATATCGGTGTAGTCGTCCAGCTCACTTTCTATCAGGCGCTCGACCAACGCCTGCAGCTCCTCCTCGCTGAGGCGGTGCAGGTTGAGGATGTCTTCGCGGAAAAACAGCGCCTTGTTGGTGTTGTCCCAGATCAGGTCGTCCACCGGGTAGATTTCCGAGTAGTCCGGCACCAGGATGCGGCAGGCGGTGGCGCCCAGGTGTTCGTACACCGCCATGTAGCATTCCTTGCCCATGCCTTCGAGGATGCCGAACAGCGTGGCGGCTTCCTGGGCGTTGGAGTCTTCGCCCTGGCCGGAGAAATCCCATTCAACGAATTCATAATCCGACTGAGCACTGAAGAAGCGCCACGACACTACGCCGCTGGAATCGATAAAGTGTTCGACGAAGTTGTTCGGCTCGGTGACCGCCTGGCCTTCGAAGGTCGGCTGCGGCAGGTCGTTCAAGCCTTCGAAGCTACGGCCTTGCAGCAGCTCGGTGAGGCTGCGTTCCAACGCCACTTCCAGGCTGGGGTGCGCGCCGAACGAGGCGAACACGCCGCCGGTGCGCGGGTTCATCAAGGTCACGCACATCACCGGGAATTCACCGCCCAGGGACGCGTCCTTGACCAGCACCGGAAAGCCCTGGGCTTCCAGGCCTTCGATACCCGCCAGGATGCCCGGGTACTTGGCCAGCACTTCGGCGGGGACGTCCGGCAGCGCAAATTCGCCTTCGATGATTTCGCGCTTCACCGCTCGCTCGAAAATCTCCGACAGGCACTGCACCTGGGCTTCGGCCAAGGTGTTGCCAGCGCTCATGCCGTTGCTCAGGTAGAGGTTTTCGATCAGGTTGGACGGAAAATACACCACCTCGCCATCGGACTGACGCACGAACGGCAGCGAGACAATGCCACGGGCTTCGTTGCCGGAGTTGGTGTCGAACAGGTGTGAACCACGCAGCTCGCCCTCGCGGTTGTAGACTTTCAGGCAGTAGGCATCGAGGATTTCACTCGGCAGCTCATCGTTGGGGCCCGGCTGGAACCAACGCTCGTCCGGGTAGTGCACGAACGGCGCGTTGGCCAGATCCTCGCCCCAGAACTGGTCGTTGTAGAAAAAGTTGCAGTTCAGACGCTCGATGAACTCACCCAGCGCCGACGCCAGCGCGCCCTCTTTGGTCGCGCCTTTGCCGTTGGTAAAGCACATCGGCGAATGGGCGTCGCGGATATGCAGCGACCACACGTTGGGCACGATATTGCGCCACGAGGCAATCTCGATCTTCATGCCCAGGCCCGCGAGAATCGCCGACATGTTGGCGATGGTCTGCTCCAGCGGCAGGTCCTTGCCGGCAATGTAGGTGCCTGCTGCGGACGTGGAGTTGGGCATCAACAACGCCTGGGCATCGGCGTCGAGGTTGTCGACTTCCTCAATCACGAATTCCGGCCCGGCCTGCACCACCTTCTTCACGGTGCAGCGGTCGATGGAGCGCAGGATGCCCTGGCGGTCCTTGTCGGAGATATCTGCGGGCAATTCGACCTGGATCTTGAAAATCTGGTTGTAGCGGTTTTCCGGGTCGACGATGTTGTTCTGCGACAGGCGAATATTCTCGGTGGGAATATTGCGCGTCTGGCAGTACAACTTCACAAAGTACGCCGCACACAACGCTGACGAAGCCAGGAAGTAGTCGAATGGCCCCGGTGCGGACCCATCGCCCTTGTAGCGGATGGGCTGGTCGGCAATGACCGTGAAGTCATCGAACTTGGCTTCAAGCCGAAGGTTGTCGAGAAAGTTGACCTTAATTTCCATGCGGGCACACCAGAATAACGAGCTAAACAAATTGGCCGCCATTATGAAGCGTTTCGCCGGGAAGTCTCAGGGTTTTGCGTATGGGCTGCCGATCGGTGCTAACGTCCGCCCTGTGGGAGCGCGTTGCTCCAGTTAGATAATGTTCACCTCTGCCAGGACAGGCCATGGAACCGATAGCGACGAACGCCGCACTGTTGATCATCGATATGCAAAAAGGCATGGCCGATCCCACACTAGGCCGCCGCAACAACCCAGACGCTGAGCAGCACATACAGCAATTGCTCAATGCCTGGCGCCAGGCGAAACGCCCGATCATTCATGTGCGGCATATCTCCCGCTCTGCCGCTTCGGTGTTCCGGCCAGGCCAGCCCGGTTGTGAGTTCCAGGATGCGCTGCACCCACTGGCCCATGAGCATGTGGTGGAAAAAAACGTACCGGATGCATTCAGCGCCACGGGCCTGGAGCGCTGGCTGCACCTGCGCTCGATCCAGCAGTTGGTGATCGTCGGGGTCATCACCAACAATTCAGTGGAATCCACCGCACGCTCGGGCGGCAACCTGGGGTTCGACGTGATCGTGGCGGCGGATGCGTGTTTTACCTTCGATCAAACCGACTTGTCGGGGCGGCTGTGGGCCGCAGAGGATGTGCATGCGTTGTCGCTCAGTAACTTGGCGATGGACTATGCAAGGGTGTTCAACACCGGGGAAATATTAGATCCATATAACCCGCGATGCGCTTTTTGATGCAATGCTGCACCTGTGGCGAGGGAGCTTGCTCCCGTGACGGCCTTAAAGCCGCCGCGTGCCTAAATGTGGCCCCGATTCGCCTGCCCCCATCGTTCATGGAAAACGGCTAAAACACCCCGGCATCCTCCAGCATTTGCGGCAACGCCTGCGGCCATACCGTATCGCTCGTCGCGTGCAGCGCCTGTGCCGACCACCAATGATGATCCGCCATCACCTGGGCCTCCTCTACCGTCCACTCGGCCCTGGAAAGCGCGTCGCTGGATGCATGCACAACGAAGTACCGCTCAACCGCCAACAGGGTTTCACCGCTGGGTAACATCAACGGGAAACTACGCTCTGCCACGGATTCGCCGACGCTGCTGACGGTGATACCCGTCTCTTCGCGCAACTCACGAATAGCAGCGCTGTGGAAGCTCTCCCCTGCCTCCACGCCACCGCCGGGCGTGGCCCAGTAATCCTGGCCGGCCAGGGCGCCGTCTTTATGCACGAAGCGAAACAGCAACACTTGCTGTGCAGGGTTGATGACCAGTAATCGTGCGGCTTTGCGTTCACGCATGTGATTGACTCCTTTCCTACCACTATGGAAGACCATTTTAACCGCACAAATCCCGGTGTTTTCGTCGTGCAGGCACTTCGCGCTAAAGGTTGCTGTAATATCCCCTCGCAAATCAATACAGCCAAGCCAGTAACAGGAGCGACAGTGCCATGAAGGACCATGATTCGATGAAACCCAGGCGTAAGACATTCAAGGCGCTTGTCGACATAGAACGCGACGGGGACGGGGACGGCTGGGTAACGTTGGATTGTTTCAGTACGGGACTATCACGTTCGCGCTTTTATGGCATAAAAAGAATCGGCGGTTTGCTTACCCTGCGTCTGTCTCTCTCTTACCTTTCGCAGCGTTTTCCAATCATTGAAAACTCGGAAAGCCAGTGGGTGCAACTCGGGGTAGCTTCCCATGCGAGCGAAAATTCGGTTGAAGCGTCAGTCGTGATGTTCGGGGATAACGCCGAGCCTGTCGTCCTGCACATTTACGACATCACTCCCCTCAAGTTGAGCGGAGACGAATATGACGCTTTCATGCTGGCGGACGCATCGCGCGCGCCTGAAACGCTCATCACCGGCATACTGGATGTCTCGTTGCAGGGCGCGGGCCAACTCTCGGTCGCTGCATATGATGTAGGTCAGGGTAACTGCAACGCGATCATTGATAAGTTTGAACATCCGCGCGTCTTTTTTGATTTGGGATGGGCGCCCAACTTTCATGCGCGGACGCGACCACCGCGTCAGCCAAATTTTTTCTCATGCGACTACGTTAGAGTTGCGCCCGTCGTTCTCTCTCATTGGGATATGGACCATTGGTCATACGCAATCGCCAGAAGCAAGTACAACCCTAAGAGCTTGACCACTCGGCACGAGTTTAACCGTAAGGCGCTGGCTCGCTTCTGGATTGCCCGCCCGCCCGAACGGCCAGAACACCAAGTTAGCCCACTAGCATTGAGTTTCTATGAAGCGCTGACAAAGACGCAGCTTATGCCCGGTATCTCGGCCATGCTTCTGTGGCCGGATAACTGCACACAGATACCGTTTTCCGAGGGCTGGCTCGAAGCGTGTGAGCCCACACGGCAGACTCCGGCTGACAGAAATAACACCGGAATCGCGCTGTTCGTCCAACCCAAGGGCCAAGGGCCGGCAATTCTCATGACAGGTGACGCCGACTTTCCGTCGATCCCCTCCCTCACAAGCAACCGGCAACTTGAGTTAGCCGGTATGGTGGCACCTCATCATGGGTCGAAGATAACGGTATCCGCTGTTCCCAATCCTAAGCCGGGCACCCCAATGAAGCTGGCTCTGTCCGTAGGCAAAGGAAATGAATACGGACACCCTGCCCAGGCATCGCTCGATGCGTATAAAGCTGCAGGATGGCATGGCACAGCGATGCTCACTCAAGACCGGCAGGTCTGCCAGGGTGACCACATCGACGAGCATGCTCATGGCAACATTCTGCTCAAGTTTTCGGTCGATGCAGAGGACCCAAAATGCGGTTGCTGTAGCGTACTTGGAGGTTGCTTGTGCATGACGCCAAGTACCGCCCCTCACATCCCACCGGTTGCCGGAGTGAAGCCCAGGCGCTTGCTTTAGGTCAAGATCATTGTGCCGCAACCAGCCAACTCAAAAATGCTCGTAATCGCGTGGTAAATACCTCGCGCTCCGCACTCGGGTTGCGTGCCTCAAACAGGAAGTACGCGATTTGCACACGCATGTTCGGGTAATGCAGAGCAAACAGGCCGACGTACTCTTCCAGGGTTTGCGGCCAGATTTGCGCGTCTTCCGCTCGCAGGGTATGGGTAGCCCGAATCAATGCCCGCGCGGCTTCCCGCTGCAAGCGATAGCGCGTGTGTTCAGTGCTGGCCTGTTCGATGCGCAACAGGTACGCCGTAAGCGCCTGTTCAAAATCGCCGTTGACCGCCAAGGCGATGGCGCGGGACGGGCGAAACGGTTCGACGTGCAGTGACAGGTCTTCGCCCCAGAGACAGCGGCAATGATGTTTGAGCCAGAAGCCCCAACTGTTTAGGTTTTCAGGCGCCAACACCTGGGCGCGGTGGCCGATGTCGAAGTCGATCTTGGTGACTTGGGGATACCGTTGCTCCAAGGCGAGTCGGGCTGACTCCAACTGTTCAAGCACCGGCGCATCCGGTGGTTCGATCAGTATCAGGGAAAGGTCAAGATCAGAAGTGCCGATCTCTCCTTCGCCCCGTGCGATGCTGCCATACAGGTAAATCCCGAGCAGCCCGAACTCAGGCCGGGACAAGGTAGCGCAAACGTCCGTCAGCAGGGGCTGGAACTCGGGTTGTATAGGCCCATCAGCGACGGTGAGGATATAGCCGTCGGCATCGATGCCTGCAGGTTTTTGGATGTTCACGGGCGGTGCACCTCAATCACCAGACCTTCCTCTTCTCTCGGCACACTGAAATGGCGAGCGATCAGGTCGAACTCGGCATCGGTGGCGGCAAAATCGTGATCCCCCTGGGCATTGCGCGCATGCAGGCGCGCACGACAGGTGGCATCGTCCAGCTCCAGGTAATGCAGGCGGTGTGGCACCTTGGCTGCCTGGGCCAGGCCAAGCAACCATTGACGATTGGCGAGGGTATTGGCGGGAAAATCCAGCACCACATTGACGCCGCACGCCAACAGATCGATCACCAGCGGCTCAAGTACTCCACGAACCTGCTGGGCACAGCGCAGGTAGTCGGCAATGCTCTGGATCTCACCAGGGTAGAGACTGGCCAGCCACTGGTCTTCGCTGAGCACAATGGCTGCGTGCTCGGTGGCAAGGGTCTTGGCGAGTGTGGACTTACCGGAGGCGATCTTGCCGCATAACAGGTGCAGGGTGGGCATAACGCGATTCCTCATGTCGGGCCAGGAAGGATGAGTCATATAGCCTCTGTGGTAAACATATGCAGGCAAGGTATCTACATAACGTTTTGAGCTGTAGCAGCAGACGGCAACCACGATGCGAAGCGAGCCGCTCTTGATCTGCTTTTGATCTTGATCTCAGGCGCCCCGTTAAACCACGCTGGCCGGAATTCGACAGTGATTTGGGGGGTAAACCGGCAGGGATGCCGGTTTAGCCGCCCCGCGCCATGGATGGCGCGTGGCGGCGGCCCCCCAAATCACTGGCGGATTACGGGCACACCGAGCCCAAGCGAGGTGCCGAGTGGTGGGGCAAGAGCGTTTTGCTTACTTTTGTCTGGGCCGGCATTCCGGCTTTTCAAAAGTGAGCCGCCGTCAGGGCGGAACCCTAGGTGGCCGTTACCTAAATAACGGATATGTACCCGGTCCAACTGTGTTGACTGCCAGGCCGCCTTCGCAGGCAAGCCAGCTCCCACAGTTTGATTGCGGAGTGTCAGGTAGATCTGTGTCGGCTGTCAGGCCGTCACGGGAGCAAGCTCCCTCGCCACAGGTTCAGCGACGCACCAAAATTGTGTAGATACCTATGCATATGCAGGGGAACGCCGGATCGAAACACACCTCGACACGCCATCCCAGTGAACTTTCTTACAAGTGCCATGCTCCTTTCCTATGCGAAGTCAGCGCGCCCTGAGTCCAGGGTGCAGAACGATAAGGAGCCGCCACCAACATGACTACCCTCTCCACTTACCCCGTCGTCAGGCCTGGGCCGTTGCATGGCACTTTGCTTGCCGGCACCGTGCCGTTGTTTCTCGGGGCCTTGCTCAGTGATATCGCCTACGGCCAGACCTACCAGATTCAATGGGCCAATTTTGCCTCCTGGCTGATCGCCGGAGCGCTGGTGTTCTGTGGTTTTGCCCTGCTGTTTGCACTGGTCAACCTGGTGCGCGCCGAACACAAGGGCGGGCGCCCGGTGGCGTACTTCCTGCTGTTGTTGGGCACATGGGTGCTTGGGCTGGTGAACGCCTTTCAACATGCCAAGGATGCCTACGCCATGATGCCTGCAGGGTTGGTGCTGTCGGCGATCGTCACCGTGCTGGCGATTGTCGCCACCTGGATCGGCTTGACCAACCTGCGCTCAGGAGCTGCCCGATGAAACCACTCAACACACTGACCCTGCTCAGCGCCGCCCTGTTGCTGAGTGCCTGTGGCGGCGAAGGTGACAAGACCCAGGCGCGCGGCCCTGACCCCAAGCTGCCCGAACAACAAAGCAGCCTGTTGCCGAGCATGAAGATTGCCGAGCCCACGCCGTGGGGCGAGCAAAAGCCCAAGGTGCCCGAAGGCTACAGCGTCACCGCCATCGCCACCGACCTTGCGATCCCGCGCCAGACCCTGGTGCTGCCCAACGGCGATATCCTGGTGGCCGAAGGCCGTGGCGGCAGTGCGGCCAAGCTCAAGCCCAAGGACGTGATCGCCAGTGTGATCAAGGCCCAGGGCAACACCAAGGTCAAGGGCGGCAACCGCATTAC
Source organism: Pseudomonas sp. PA-1-6B (assembly GCF_021609545.1). Taxonomy (NCBI): domain Bacteria; kingdom Pseudomonadati; phylum Pseudomonadota; class Gammaproteobacteria; order Pseudomonadales; family Pseudomonadaceae; genus Pseudomonas; species Pseudomonas sp. PA-1-6B. Next base: position 42,846 of record NZ_WJZM01000038.1, on the reverse strand, counting down.
GCTGCTGCGTGACGCCGACGGTGACGGCACCTATGAACTCAAGACGGTATTTGCCGACAACCTCAACGCACCCTACGGGCTGGCATTCGCCGACGGCAAACTGTATGTGGCCAACCAGGACGCACTGGTGCGCTTTGACTACGCCGACGGCCAGACCAAGGCCAGCGCCCCGCCCGTCAAAGTCACCGACCTGCCGGCGCAGATCAACCATCACTGGACCAAGTCGTTGGCTGTGAGTGAGGACGGGCGTCAGCTGTATGTGGGCATCGGTTCCAACAGCAACATCACCGAACGCGGCATGGAAGTGGAGATCGACCGCGCTATGGTCTGGCAGATCGATGCGGCCACCGGTGCACACAAACCCTACGCCACGGGCTTGCGCAACCCGACGGCACTGACTATCCAACCGGGCACCGGGCAACTGTGGACGGTGGTCAACGAGCGCGATGAACTGGGCCCCGATCTGGTGCCGGACTACCTGACGTCGGTGCGTGAAGGTGCCTTCTACGGCTGGCCCTACAGCTACTGGGGCCAGAACGTCGACCCCCGCGCGCAACCGCAGAACCCGGCCAAGGTGGCTGCGGCGATCAAGCCCGATTACAGCCTGGGCTCCCATGTGGCCGCGTTGGGCGTGGATTTCTCCATCCCTGCCATGGGTGAAAAATTCGCTGACGGCGCGTTTGTCGGCGAGCACGGCAGTTGGAACCGTGACAACCCAGTGGGCTACAAGGTGATCTTCGTACCGTTCAGCAACGGCAAACCGGCGGGCGAGCCCATCGACTTTGCCACCGGCTTTCGCGGCGACGATGGCAAGACCCGTGGGCGTCCAGTGGGGGTGACGGTGGACCCCAAAGGCGCGCTGATCATTGCCGACGACCTGGCCAATACGATTTGGCGCGTCACGCGTAACCAATAACCGCAGATGACAGGGGCAGCGACGCCCCTGTCAGCCGTCACTTTGCAATTGTGCGTCAAGCCAGGCCAACAACGCCGTGACCTCCTCCCGACTGCCCGCCCCTTGCTGCCTGTAGACCGAAATAGCCTCGGGCAACAACACGCTTTCTGCGCAGGGCCGCACCAGCGCCCCACTCTCAATCAGCCGGCTTGCGGTACGACGCCACCCCATGGCGATACCGTACCCTTCCACGGCGGCCTGCAACATCAGCGGGTAACTGTCGAAGGTGGCACTGCGTGCATCCCTGGCCAGCGTGTGGCCGAACATCTGCAGCCACTCATCCCATTCCATCAAGTGCGGAGGCTCGGAGCTGTGGTGCAGAAATGTGCAGGGCTGTAATTCAGCCAGTGATAACGGTTGTTCCGGGCAAAGGTAGCTGGGGCTGCACACCGGGAACACCTCGTCCGAAGCGGTAAACATCAGCGTATGGCTGCCACTGGCGCGCCGGGTACTTTGCAGGGCCACATCGAAATGCCCGTCGAACTGGGTGATCGGCCGCGTGCAGGTCACCACCTGGATCTCGATCTGCGGGTATTGCTGGTGGAAGGTTGCCAGGCGCGGCATCAACCAATAGAACGCCTCGCATAGCTGGCACAGCAGTACCACGCGATTTCGCTGGGGCGATGTTCTCAGGCTGACCGCGCCCTCACTGATGCTGTGCAAGGCCAGGCTGACCACCCGCCCCAGCTCACGCCCTTCTTGCGTCAGGAACACTCCACGGTTGCGCCGACAAAACAGCTGGACCCCCAGGTTGTCTTCCAGCCCGCGGATCTGCCGACTGACAGCCGCCTGGGTGATGTGCAATTCATCGGCCGCCTTGGAGAAACTCTCCAGGCGCGCCGCCGCTTCAAACGGCAGGAGGCTGGCCAGAGGCGGTAGGGTTTTGCCAAGTGCATTCATAATCTGTGGTTATGCATCCAAGGCTGAAAACTCGTTTGTAGCACACCCGCCGCGCTGGGCACCATGAATCCCTCACTTCATGGATCAGCCTGATGACCAGCGCCCGCGCCTCACTCTTTACCGGTGTGATATTTGCCGTTGTCGCCACCCTGGGCTGGGCGCTGAACTTCATTGCGCCCTACGTCACGGGCCTCTACAGCCTCTACGACTTGATGGCCGTACGGTTTCTGATGGCCGGTGGGCTGGGTCTCGTCTGGATGATGGTGTGCGGGGCGCAATTGAGTGTGCTCAGCACCGGCCAGTGCGTGCTCGCGGCAGCACTCGGCGCACTGGGTTGCCTCGGTTATGGCGTGTGCATTGCTGCCGGAGTGATGTTCGGCGGCCCGGTGCTGACGCCAGCGTTTGTCGGCATGGTCCCGGTGCTACTGGCGTTGATAGGCAACGCCAGTCACAAGACCCTGCAATGGCGCCAGTTGGTGATGCCGTTGTCCTGCCTCACCGTGGGGCTGTTGCTGGCCACGGTCAGCAGCCTCCAACTGCCCGCCTCCGGCACCGGTTCCTGGCTGGCGGCTCTGTGCTTCTCCCTGGGCGCAGTGGCCTTGTGGCTGGGGTTCAGCGTCATCAATCAACAGCAACTGGCGCGCCTGCCAGCCAGCGCAACCGGCCTGTGGACTGCCCTGATGCTGGTAGGCGCAGGCGGCGCGGCGCTGTGCCTGATGCCATGGCTATATGCGCTGGGCTTGTTCCGGTTGCCGACCCTTGGCGCGGCTTGGAGCCAGGCATGGCCGCTGTATGCCTGGAGCCTGGGCATCGCGGTGATGTCCACGGTGGTCGGCGCCTGGGCCTGGAACGCGGCAACCCGGCGCCTGCCCATGGTACTGAGCGGTCAGTTGATTGCCCTGGAATCACTCTTCGCCAGCCTGCTCGGTCTAGGCTTTCACCAGCGCTGGCCGACGCCAATGGAAGCCGTGGGCCTGGCTGCCGTGCTCGTCGGCGTGGTCATGGCGGTTCGTATCCTCCTGGCGCAGGCAAAACCCGCCACAACCCATCAGACCTTAGGGGAGACTCAACCATGACCCATTCAAACGACGCACTGGCACTGCCCCACACCTTTGACTTCCGCACTCAAGCCGTGCGCTGGGGCCAACTGGGTACCCAGGGGCCGGCGCTGGTGATGGTGCATGGCACGCCGTTCTCCTCCCATGTGTGGCGGCGTATCGCGCCCTTGTTTGCCCAGCAGTACCGCGTGTTCTATTACGACCTGCTTGGCTATGGCCAGTCTGAACAGGCGCCGGGCCAGGACGTGTCTCTGGGCGTGCAAAACCTGTTGCTCGCCGCCCTGCTGCACCATTGGGGCCTGGAACGCCCCCATGTGCTGGCCCATGATTTTGGCGGTGCCACGGCACTGCGTGCGCATCTGCTCGATGGCTGCGACTATGCCAGCCTGTCCTTGATCGACCCCGTCGCCATGGCGCCCTGGGGTTCGCCGCTGGTGCAGCATGTGCGCCGCCATGAACAGGCCTTCAGCGACGCGCCGGCCTATATCCATGAGGCGCTTGTGCGTGCCTATCTACAGGGCGCCGCCTTCACGCCGCTGCCTGCCGAGGTGCTGCTCGCCTACGTCACACCCTGGACAGGCGAGATTGGCCAGCCCGCCTTCTATCGCCAGATTGCACAGATGGACCAGCGCTATACCGACACGATTGAAGACCGGCTCGCCGAGCTGCGTTGCCCGGTGCAATTGCTCTGGGGAGAGGAGGACCAATGGATCAACGTGGCACAGGGCGATGCGCTCGCAGATAGATTAGGTGCACGCTACCTGCGCGTCCCGCGGGCGGGGCATCTTATGCAAGAGGACGCGCCCGAGGTCATCACCGCTGCCTTGATGACCTTTCTAGCCAGCGTCACAGATCAGTGATTTCCTTGTGGCGCGGCACCAGCGTCTTCATCACGCTCCAGGCCACCAGGTAAGCCAGGGCGCAGATGGCAAACATGATCATGTAGCCGGTATGGATGTCGTTGATGGACTTGTAATAGTCGAACACCCAGCCCCCGATCTTGGTCATGAGCACGCCGCCCAGGCCACCGGCCATGCCGCCTATGCCGACCACCGAAGCCACGGTTTTCTGCGGGAACATATCGGACACGGTGGTGAAAATGTTGCATGACCACGCCTGGTGTGCCGAAGCGCCCACACCGATCAGCAGCACCGGCACCCAGAAGCTCAGGTAACCCAACGGCTGCGCCAGCAACACCACGAGCGGGAACAGCGCAATCACCAGCATGGCTTTCATGCGCCCGTCATAGGGGGCATCGCCGCGCGCCATGAAGTAGCTGGGGAACCAGCCGCCGCCAATACTGCCGACCATGGTCATGCTGTACAGCACCGCCAGCGGCATCACGATATCGGCGCCTTTCATGCCGTATTGGGCAGACAGGTAGGTGGGCAACCAGAACAGGAAAAACCACCACACGCCGTCGGTCATGAACTTGCCGAAGGCAAACGCCCAGGTCTGGCGGTAGGTCAACAATTTGAACCAGGAGACTTTCTTCACAGAGGTGCCCGTCGGTGCCGGGGTGAACGGCTGTACGATCTGGTCGCTGCGAATGTAGGCCAGCTCTTCAGGTGACAGGCGTTTTTGCTGTTCCGGTTTTTCGTACACGGCGGCCCACACGGCTACCCAGACAAAACCCAGCATGCCAATGACCATAAACGCCGCCTCCCAGCCCCACATACCAGCAATCAGTGGCACACAGATTGGCGCCAGGATCGCACCGACGTTGGCCCCGGAGTTGAAGATGCCGGTGGCCAGGGAGCGTTCTTTCTTGGGGAAATATTCGGCAGTGGCCTTGATCGCGATCGGGAAGTTACCCGCTTCGCCAATCGCCAATACCGCTCGTGAGAGCATGAAACCGGCAATGGACACCGGGATTACGGCCAGGCCAATGGCACCACTGACCGCCGCGATGCCCTCGCCCATCGGCACCGAAAACGCATGCATGATCGCGCCAGTGGACCAGATGCCAATGGCTACCACATAGGCGGCCTTGGTGCCGATCCTGTCGACGAAGCGCCCGGCAAACAGCATGGAAATGGCGTAGACAAACTGGAACACCGCCGCGATGTTGGCGTAATCGGTGTTGCTCCAGCCAAACTGCGTTGACAGTTGCGGTGCCAAGAGGCTGAGCACCTGGCGGTCGAGGTAATTGACCGTGGTCGCGAAAAACAACATCGCGCAGATCGTCCAGCGATAGCTGCCGACCGCCTGGCCGACACGAAGGGCACTGATGGGCTCGTTCAGATTCATGGCATCACTTTTTATTTTTGTTAGGTAGGACATATGTAACGTCATATGTCGTCGTACAACTGCGAGTTTTATAGCGAGACGCCCACGCTGTGTCAATCGCAAAGATTGCCGCTTATCCAGCATCTACGTGGAATAGGAAAAGGTCAGGTTTGTGAAGTTATAGGATGACATAGCCTCAACATCAGTCAGTATCAACAAAGACAACCCCCTGTGGGAGCGCTCGAGCTTTAGCGAGGCCGCGATGGCGGCAGGTCAGGCAACGCAAATGCCAACAATACCGCCGCCTTCGTAGCCTCGCCGGGGCTCGACAACTCCCACATTTGATCTGTTTTGCCGCTAGTTATGCATAAGCCTCGAAAACCGACGTTTCATCCCATGCGATAAAAAATACACAAAGCGGTGAATTATTTCGTGTCCACTTGTATCTGAACTGACAGAGCGGTGCCATCGTAGCGATGGCACCTCCCCTGTTCAGCTTTTGAGTGGCCCGCATGAAACTACGTAAAAAACGCGTCAAACCCATCGGATTGAAAGACATCACCATTGTCGACGACAACAAGATGCGCAAGGCGATCACCGCCGCCGCACTTGGCAATGCCATGGAGTGGTTCGACTTTGGCGTCTATGGCTTTGTCGCCTATGTGCTGGGCAAGGTGTTCTTCCCCGACGCGTCCCCCAGCGTGCAGATGATCGCAGCACTGGCCACCTTCTCCGTACCTTTCCTGATTCGCCCGCTGGGCGGCCTGTTCTTCGGCGCACTGGGCGATAAGTACGGGCGGCAAAAAGTCCTGGCCGCCACCATCGTGATCATGTCCTTGAGCACCTTTGCCATCGGCTTGATCCCCGGCTATGCCTCCATTGGCATCTGGGCCCCGATCCTGTTGCTGCTGTGCAAAATGGCCCAGGGTTTCTCGGTGGGCGGCGAGTACACCGGCGCGTCGATTTTCGTGGCTGAGTACGCCCCGGACCGCAAGCGCGGCTTCCTTGGCAGCTGGCTGGACTTCGGCTCCATCGCCGGTTTCGTGCTCGGCGCGGGTGTGGTGGTGTTGATCTCCACCGTGCTCGGTGAAGCAGAATTCGAGGCCTGGGGCTGGCGCCTGCCGTTCTTCCTCGCCCTGCCCCTGGGCATCATCGGCCTGTACCTGCGCCACGCGCTGGAAGAAACCCCGGCGTTTCAACAGCATGTCGACAAACTCGAACAGGGTGACCGCGAAGGCCTGAGCCACGGCCCTAAAGTCTCGTTCAAGGAAATCGCCACCAAGCACTGGCGCAGCCTGCTGACCTGCATCGGTATCGTCGCGGCCACCAACGTGACCTACTACATGCTGCTCACCTACATGCCGAGCTATCTGTCCCACAACCTGCACTATGCCGAAAACAGCGGCGTGCTGATCATCATCGCGATCATGGTCGGTATGTTGTTCGTGCAGCCGTTCATTGGTTTTGTCAGCGACAAGATCGGCCGCAAGCCTTTCATCATCGCCGGCAGCATTGGCCTGCTGTTCCTGTCGATCCCGGCCTTCATGCTGATCACCAGTGGCAAGACCGGCCTGATTTTCGGCGGCCTGTTGATTCTGGCGGTGGTGCTGAACTTCTTTATCGGCGTGATGGCGTCGACCTTGCCAGCAATGTTCCCCACCCACCTGCGCTACAGCGCCCTGGCCAGTGCGTTCAACGTCTCGGTACTGATCGCCGGTGTTACGCCGACCGCCGTGGCCTGGCTGGTGGAGAGCACCAACGACCTGTACATGCCCGCCTATTACCTGATGGTGTTTGCAGTGGTTGGACTGATCACGGGCCTGACCATGAAGGAAACCGCCAACAAGCCCCTGCGTGGCGCGGCCCCGGCGGCTTCCGACATGGAAGAAGCCAAGGAGCTGCTGCAGGAGCATCACGACAATATCGAGCAGAAGATCGAAGACATCGATGCCGAGATTGCCGCGCTGCAGACCAAGCGGGAAAACCTGGTACAGCAACACCCGCGCATCAACTAATAACCTGACTGTGCGTGGTCGCGGCCTGCGACCACGCCATTGGAGCGTTCAGCATGGTTTCAAGCGTCACCGCCGCACACAGGTTACTCAGCGCAGACGAGCGCGCCGCGATTGCCGAAATTGAAGCAACCACCAACATTCTCAAGCTGGTCACCCGTCTGACCGGGATGAGGTTCGCCGGCATCGCCAAGTTCACCGACCTGGAATGGGTGGTGTGTTCGGCCTACGACCCGCTGCAAATGGGCATCAACGTCGACGACGTACTCGACCTTGAAACCACCCTGTGCAGTGAGTTCTGCATCAACCCACACACCCTGTTCATTCCCCAGATCAGCCAGAACGGCCGTTTCGCGTCACGCCCGGTGGTCAAGCAATACGCCATCGAAAGCTACGCCGGCGCGCCGATCTTCCTGCCCGATGGCCGCCTGTTCGGGGCGCTGTGTGCGCTGGACTCACGGGCCATGCTGTTCGACGACCCGAACCTGCCGGAAACCCTGAGCCTGTTCGCACGGCTGATTGGCTGCATCTTTTACGCTAATCTGACCCCTGCGGATCACTGACACCCGCCCTGCCCCGCAGTGTTGCCATATCACGCTTGGGCGGCACCCCGAACAGCCGGCTGTACTCACGGCTGAATTGCGACGGGCTCTCATACCCGACTTTGAACGCGGCACTGGAGACATCCTGGTGCTCGTTCAACATCAATCGTCGTGCTTCATTCAGACGCAGCCATTTCTGGTATTGCAGCGGGCTCATCGCGGTCAGTTGCCGGAAGTGATGGTGAAAGGTCGCCGCGCTCATTTGCACCCGCGCTGCCAGCTCTTCCACACGCAGGGCCGCGTCGAAATTCAACTTCAGCCAGTCGATCGCCTTGGCAATTCGATAGCCCTGCCCGTCCACCGAGCAGATCTGGCGCAGTCGGCCGGCCTGGTCGCTTTTCAATAGCCGGTAATGAATCTCGCGCTGGATCAATGGCGCGAGTACCGGAATAGCCTCGGGTTCATCCAGCAACGCCACCAGACGCGCGAATGCGGCCAGCATGCCGTCGGTGACCGTGCCGATCCCCACACCCTTCATGACTGCGCGCTCACGCACCGGCGGCAAGCCACTCTGGGCGATCAGCTCGGCGAGCATGCGCAGGTCCAGCTTGAACGTCAGCCCCAGGCACGGCTGCTCGGGGCTGGCCGCCAGCACCTCGGAATTGGCCGGGATGTCCAGCGATGTCACCAGGAACCGGGAAGTGTCGTAGGGGTAGCCCTCGCCGCCGACCCACAACTGCTTCTCGCCCTGGGCCACCAGCACGATGCACGGCTCAACCATGCACACCACCGGCGCAGCGGGTTGCTCACGCCGATAAAAGCCCAGGCCGGGGATCGGCATGGCGTAGTCGCCGGACAACGGCGTGCGCGAACCAACCGACTGGATCAGCGCGTTCAGGGGGGTGGGAGTGGACGTCATGACAGACCCTTTCAATGCTTCATTGCACTTTACCCGCGCAAGCCACGGGCGTCGTCACCTGGCACTGAAACTCAGAGGATCAGGCAAGTAATCCACTCAAATGCACTACAGAAGCCCTGCCGTCACCCGGAAAATGTGCGAACACTTCTCGAGGAACACCCCTATGAAACGCCTCTTGCTCGCCCTGGGTTTGCTGGTGACTTCTCTTTCTTCATTTGGAGCCGATATGTCTAACGGTGCGGATAACTTCTACAGCAGCGACACAGTGACGGCCGAACCTGTCACCTTCAACAATCAATACGGCATGCAGGTCGCAGGCACGCTGTTCATGCCCAGGCACCTTGCCCCAGGCTCAAAGCACGCAGCCCTGGTCGTCGGCCACCCGATGGGCGCCGTCAAAGAGCAAAGCGCCAACCTCTACGCGACCAAAATGGCTGAGCAGGGTTTCGTGACCCTGTCCCTGGACCTGTCGTTCTGGGGCCAAAGCGCCGGCACACCACGCAACGCGGTGTTGCCCGACCTATACGTGGAAGACTTCAGCGCCGCCGTGGACTTTCTCGGCACTCGCCCACAGGTCGACCGGGAACGCATCGGTGCCATCGGCATTTGTGGCAGCGGCAGTTTTGTGATCAGTGCTGCGAAGATCGATCCGCGTCTCAAGGCAATCGCCACCGTCAGCATGTACGACATGGGCGCGGCCAACCGCAATGGCCTCAAGCACGGCATGACCTTGCAACAGCGCCAGCAGATCCTGCGCCAGGCCGCCAACCAGCGCTATGTAGAGTTCCAGGGCGGCGAGACCCTCTACACCGGTGGCACGCCGCAGAGCCTTACCGGCGACCCGGTCGGCGACGAGTTCTACGACTTCTACCGCACCCCGCGCGGCGAAGTCACCCCGGCAGGCGCCTCATCGCAAACCACCACCCGGCCGACGCTGACCAGCAACGTCAAGTTCATGAACTTCTACCCCTTCAACGATATCGAGACGATCTCGCCGCGCCCACTGCTGCTGATTACCGGGGCCAACGCGCACTCCCGTGAATTCAGTGAAGACGCCTATCAACGCGCCGCCGAGCCCAAGCAATTGCTGATCATCCCCAACGCCGGCCATGTAGACCTGTACGACCGCGTCGAACTGATCCCGTTTGACACGCTCACCACCTTCTTCCAGAGCCACTTGCAGTGAGTTCCGTTACCCCTCAACCGCAACGCTGGGGCGCGGTGCTGGCGATGTCGCTCGCGGCGTTTGCCTTGGTCGCCTCCGAATTCATGCCGGTCAGCCTGCTGACACCGCTGGCCGCTGACTTGCACATCACTGAAGGCCAGGCCGGCCAGGGCATTTCCGTGTCCGGGGTGTTTGCCTTGCTCACCAGCCTGGTGATCGCGGCGGTTGCCGCGCGGATGGATCGCAAGCGCCTGCTGATGGCCCTGACTCTGCTGATGATCGTCTCTGGCAGCGTGGTGGCGTTCGCGCCGAATTACGCGGTGTTCATGCTCGGGCGCGCGTTGATTGGGGTGGCGATTGGCGGCTTCTGGTCACTGTCGGCGGCCACGGCAATGCGCCTGGTCGAACCCGCCCAAGTGCCAAGGGCCTTGGCCATCGTCAACGGTGGCAACGCCCTGGCGACGGTGATCGCGGCGCCGCTGGGCAGCTTTCTTGGCGGCCTGATTGGCTGGCGCGGCGCATTCTTTTGCGTGGTGCCAGTGGCCGTGATTGCACTGGCCTGGCTGTGGCTGAGCTTGCCGGCGCTCAAGCACAGCGGCACGGCGGCCACCGGCAATGCGCTGCGCCTGCTGAAAAACGCCAAGGTGGCCTTGGGCATGTGCGCCGTCAGCCTGTTCTTCATGGGCCAGTTCATGCTGTTCACTTACCTGCGGCCGTTCCTGGAAGGCGTGACCCGGGTCGAGGTGTCCACCCTGTCGCTGATGCTGCTGGTGCTCGGCCTGGCCGGCCTGGCGGGTACGGTGTTGATTGAGCATTTGCTCAAGCGTCACCTGTACCCGACGCTGATTGCCATTCCGTTGATCATGGCCGGCATTGCCCTTGCGCTGGTGGGGTTCGGCGGTTCAGCGATTGTCACCACCCTGCTGTTGGGCTGCTGGGGCCTGGTAGCGACTGCTGCACCGGTTGGCTGGTGGACATGGCTGGCGCGCACCTTGCCCGACGACGCTGAGGCCGGCGGGGGGTTGATGGTCGCCATCATCCAGTTGGCGATTGCCGCCGGTGCCACCGTCGGTGGCGTGGCATTCGACTTGAGCGGCTACCGGGCCACCTTCGAGCTGAGCGCCGCCTTGCTGGTAGTCGCCACGCTGCTGGCTTACCTGGCATCCCGCCGCCCTGCTCATGCGCGCATGGCGAGCGACGCTACTTGAAAAAATGACTTGGCGTTTTACCAAACTGTTTCTTGAACATGCTGGTAAAAGCGCTGGGGCTTTCGTAGCCCAATTCAAACGCCACATCAATGATCTTCTCCCCCACCGCAATGCGCTCCAGCGCCAGCAGCAACCGCGCCTGCTGGCGCCATTGGCCGAAAGTCATGCCGGTTTCCTTGCGGAAAAGGCGCTGGATGGTGGTCTGGTCCAATCCCAACCGCGCACTCCAGTCGGCCACGGTGGAGGCATCACTCGGCTCATCCTGCAACGCCAGGCAAATCGGTCTCAGACGCGGGTCGGCAGGCTGGGGCAGCGACAGCGGCAAGGCCGGGAGAATGGCCAGTTCGTCAAGAATCAGGTGCATGATCCGCGCGTCGCGTGAATCCTCGGCATACGGCGGCTTCAAGCTCACCGAGGCCTTGATCAGTTCACTCAGCAGCGGCGAAACCGTCACCGTCTTGGGCTCGGCCGGCAGGTTGGGGAAGCTGTCCGGGCGCACGAACACGCTGCGCATCTTCAGCGTACCCACGCAACGCAGTGAGTGAACTTGACCGCAAGGCATCCAAAAGCCACGATTGGGCGGCACCGTCCATTGCCTCAGGGCCGAGTACACCACCATCACACCGCCAATGGCGTACAGCAGTTGGTGCTTGTTGTGGCTGTGTTCGGGGATCACCCAGTTTTCGGGGTAATCGGTGGCCGAACTGATGACGGCCCAGTCGCCCTCATCGATCTCTCGCAGAAATTTATCCAGTGATTTGATCATTTCGCCCTTTTTGCGATGGTTTCTGCCCGAATTGCGCGAGACAGGCATTGGCGCCGAATCTAGCATAAACGCCGAGTCCAGATGGAGTGGCGGTTCACATCACCGCCGCCCGCCTCCACGCCTGTCAGCTGCCTTGTACGGAATGCCCGCATGTCCACAGTCACAGCGTCACCCGCCGCACCTTCGACCAGCCCGCAAGTAAGCCCCTTAGTCATGCGCGTCCTGGGCGCCTGTGCCCTGGCGCACCTGATCAATGACTTGATCCAGGCTGTGCTGCCATCGATCTACCCGATGCTCAAGGCCAACTACGGCCTGAGCTTCACCCAGGTCGGCCTGATCACCCTGACCTTCCAGTTGACCGCCTCGCTGCTGCAACCGTGGATCGGCTACCACACCGACCGCCACCCCAAACCCTGGTTATTACCAGCGGGCATGGTGTGCACCTTGATCGGCATCCTGATGCTGGCCTTTGTCGGCAACTTCCCGGCGATATTGCTCGCGGCGGCGCTGGTGGGTGTGGGGTCATCGACCTTCCATCCGGAAACCTCTCGCGTCGCACGCCTGGCTTCCGGTGGGCGCTACGGCCTGGCGCAATCGACCTTCCAGGTCGGCGGCAACACCGGCAGCGCTTTCGGCCCGTTGCTGGCGGCGGCAATCATCATTCCCTACGGCCAAAGCCACATTGCCTGGTTCGGCCTGTTTGCGGTGTTCGCCATCCTGGTGCTGTACGGTTTGAGCCGCTGGTACCGCCACCACCTCAACCTGTTCAAGCTCAAGCAAGGCAGCCAGGCGACCCACGGTTTGTCCAAAGGCCGCGTGACCTTCGCCCTGGTGGTACTGGCTGTGCTGGTGTTCTCCAAATACTGGTACATGACCAGCCTGACCAGTTACTTCACGTTCTACCTGATCGAGAAATTCCAGCTGTCGGTGGCCAGCTCGCAGATGTACCTGTTCCTGTTCCTCGGCGCAGTGGCCGTGGGCACCTTCGCCGGCGGCCCGATCGGCGACAAGATCGGCCGCAAGAAAGTCATCTGGTTCTCGATCCTCGGCGCCGCACCGTTCACCCTGGCCCTGCCCTACGTCGACCTGTTCTGGACCGCCGTACTCAGCGTGGTCATCGGCTTTATCATCGCCTCGGCGTTCTCGGCCATCGTGGTGTTTGCCCAGGAACTGGTGCCGGGCAATGTGGGCATGATCGCCGGGATATTCTTCGGCCTGATGTTCGGCTTCAGCGGGATCGGCGCGGCGCTGCTCGGGATGCTCGCTGACCATCACGGCATCGAATACGTGTACAAGCTGTGCTCGTTCCTGCCGCTGGTGGGCATCCTCACGGTACTGTTGCCGTCGACCAAAGGCGTTTGATCGATCACGTCGCCCCATAGCCGTAGTTATCTACAACTTTGGGGCGACGCGGGACCTGTGGCGAGGGAGCTTGCTCCCGTGACGGCCTGACAGTCGGCGCATATTTATCTGACACCACTAGCTCCCACTTTGGATCGTCGTGCGTCAGGTAGATCAGTGTCGCTGGCAGGTCGTTACGGCAGCAACAAGCCTCACTTCATGACCCGACGAGAAAACCCATTAACCACGACATAAAGCAACGGCCCTACCGATACAAACACTGCCGTCAGTAAAAAATACGGCAGCACTGAGACCATCGACCGCCCTCGCCCACGCGCATCCCGGTACATCCACACACACGCCAGCACCGCCATCAGATACAGGTCAATCACCACCTGCGCCGTATCGGGCCGGGACATCAGTTCCCAACCAAATGCCAGCAGTGACTGCTCGGCCGTGAGCATGGTCGCCACCGTATAGAGGGTAAACCCGAGCAAGGCCGCCAGGGCGACATAAGGTCTGTGCATGGTTTCTTCCTTGAAGTGCTACGTTAATCAACGCGGCCACCTTAGCGACAAGAGGCTGCCGCTCGCAATCCTGCAGACGTCTTTCTCGAGATGTCCTGCGCGCCGCCTACACGAAGTATGCCGCGCTGGTTTTGTGAAATATCTGTACGTAGACTGCCGCCATACCCCCACTTGAAGGCGGCGAAAAAAACGTGATGCAAGTTACTGAAGTCTCCATTGCCCAATTGCGCGCTGCGCTTGAAGCCGGCCAGACCACGGCAGTTGAACTGGTGCAGGCGTACCTGGCGCGGATCGATGCCTACGATGGCCCGCAGACGGCCACTGCGCTGAACGCCGTGGTGGTACGCAACCCCGATGCGCTCAAAGAAGCCCAGGCGTCTGATGCACGCCGCGCCAAGGGGCAAACCCTGGGGCAGCTGGATGGCATTCCTTACACCGCCAAGGACAGTTACCTGGTCAAGGGGTTGACGGCTGCATCCGGCAGCCCGGCGTTTGCCAAGCTGGTGGCCCAGCGCGATGCCTTCACCATTGAACGTCTGCGTGCCGGTGGCGCTATCTGCCTGGGCAAGACCAACATGCCGCCAATGGCCAATGGCGGTATGCAGCGTGGCGTGTACGGTCGCGCCGAAAGCCCCTACAACGCCGACTACCTCACCGCGCCGTTTGCGTCGGGTTCCTCCAACGGCGCTGGTACCGCCACCGCCGCCAGCTTTGCCGCGTTCGGGCTGGCTGAAGAAACCTGGTCCAGCGGTCGCGGCCCGGCCTCCAATAATGGCCTGTGTGCCTACACGCCGTCCCGTGGCGTGATTTCGGTGCGCGGCAACTGGCCGCTGACCCCGACCATGGACGTGGTGGTGCCCTACGCGCGCACCATGGCCGACCTGCTGGAAGTGCTCGACGTCGTGGTGGCCGAAGACCCGGACACACGTGGTGACCTGTGGCGCCTGCAACCCTGGGTGCCGATCCCCAGCGTCACCTCGGTGCGCCCGGTGTCCTACGCGGCGCTGGCAGTCGACAGCGAAAACCTGGCCGGCAAGCGCTTTGGCGTGCCGCGCATGTACATCAACGCCGACCCGGAGGCTGGCACCAGCGAAAAACCCGGTATCGGCGGCCCGACCGGACAAAAGATCCACACCCGCGCCACGGTGATCGAACTGTGGCAAGCCGCGCGCCAGGCATTGGAAGCGGCGGGTGCCGAAGTGATCGAAGTGGATTTCCCGCTGGTGTCCAACTGCGAAGGCGACCGCCCCGGCGCGCCGACGGTGTTTACCCGTGGCCTGGTCTCTAAAGAGTTCCTCCACGACGAGCTGTGGGAGCTGTCTGCATGGGCCTTCGATGATTTCCTGCGTGCCAACGGCGACCCGCACCTGAACCGCCTGGCCGATGTGGACGGGCCGAGCATCTTCCCCCACGACCCCGGTACCCTGCCCAACCGTGAAGACGACCTGGCCGCTGGCATGGACGAATACGTGCGCATGGCCCAACGCGGCATCACGCCATGGGACCAGATCAGCACCGTGCCCGATGGCCTGCGCGGCCTGGAGCAAACCCGGCGCCTGGACCTGGAAGACTGGATGAATACCCTCGGGCTGGACGCCGTGCTGTTCCCCACCGTGGCCGATGTAGGCCCGGCGGATGCCGATGTGAACGAAGCCTCCGCCGACATTGCCTGGAGCAACGGCGTGTGGGTCGCCAACGGCAACCTAGCCATCCGCCACCTGGGCGTGCCCACCGTCACCGTGCCGATGGGCGTGATGGCGGACATCGGCATGCCGGTGGGGCTGACCTTTGCCGGGCGTGCCTATGACGATTCGGCGCTGTTGCGCTTTGCCTCGGCGTTCGAAGCCACCGGCAGCAAACGGATGATCCCGCCGCGTACGCCACCATTGGCAGCCCGCTAAACGCGGTCACCTGTGGGAGCTGGCTTGCCTGCGATGGCGACCGTTCAATCGACAGAGATGTCGAATGTGCCGCCCAAAGGTAACCACGATGCGAAGCGAGCCGCTCTTGATCTTGATCTGCTTTTGATCTTGATCTCAGGCGCCCCGTTAAACCACGCTGGCCGAACGCAGGCTTGAATTCGTGGGTAACCCGGCAGGACGCCGGGTTAGCCGCCCCGCGCCATGGATGGCGCGTGGCGGCGGCCCACGGATTCAAGCCTGCGTTCGGGCACACCGAGCCTAAGCGAGGTGCCGAGTGGTGGGGCAAGAGCGCTTTGGTTACTTTCGCGCTTTTCGAAAGTGACCCGCCGTCAGGCGGAACCCTAAGTGGCCGTTACCGCAGGAATGGATATGTACTCGGTATAACAGTGTCGGCTGTCAGGCCGCCATCGCAGGCAAGCCAGCTCCCACATTTAGATCCCGGAGCATCAGGTAGATTGGTGCCGGCTGTCGGGCCGCCATAGGTGGCAAGCCAGCTCCCACATTTTGCCCGTATTTCAAATCAAGCCCTGTGGCTATGTGTTCGCTCACCACGCCACCACCTTACGCACCGTCACCAGCGCCTCACGCAACGCCGCCATGGGCACCGACCCCAGTGCCAGGCGCAGCGCGTGGGGCACCTGGGCCGAGATCGCGAACGGTTCGGCGGTTGAAACAGAGATGCCCGCGCGCTGCAAGGTCATGGCGACCTGATCGGCGCGGGCGTCCTCCGCCAACGGTAGCCACAGAAAGTAGGATGACGGATGGCTGATGGTCTTCACCCCTCTCAGCACCTGCGCCGCCAACGCCTGACGGGCCTGGGCATCCGCACGCTTTTGCGCCTCCAGTTGCGTCACCGTCCCATCTTCGAGCCAGCCCACCGCAATCGCGCTCATCACCCCCGGCACGTTCCAGGTGGTAGCCATGATCGTGCGTTCCAAGCCGCTCACCCAAGCCATAGGCGCAGCGATAAAGCCCACGCGTAAACCGGTGGCGACACTCTTGGACAGCCCGCCGATGTACACCGTGCGCTCCGGTGCGAGGGTCGCCAAGGGTGGCGGCGCTTCTTCGGCGAGAAACGCATAGGCGCCATCCTCGATGATCATCAGCTTGTGCTGCCGGGCGATTGCCACCAAGCGCTCACGCTGCGCCAGGCTCATCACCCAGCCCAGCGGGTTATGCAGGGTCGGCATGCTGTACACCGCTCGCACCGGGCGCTGGCGACACAGGCTGTGCAGGTGGTCCAGGTTCGGGCCGTTGGCCGTGACTGGGATGGCGACCAGTTCCAGGTGCAGGGTTTCGGCCAGCACCTTGAACCCCGAATAGGTCAGTGCATCCACCGCGACCACATCCCCAGGCTTGAGCAAGGTCATCATGCTCACCGCCAGGCCATGCTGGGCGCCGCTGACCACCAGCACCTGCTCGGCTTGCACCGTCAACCCTCGGTTCAACAAGTGCCGGGCCACGGCGGCGCGCTCGTGCACACGTCCGGCATGGGGCTGGTAACGCAGCAACGCCTCCAGGTCGCCAGACAGGGCGAGTTGGCGCAACGCCGTGCGCAGCAGCTCGGCCTGGCCCGGCAACGACGGGTAGTTGAAATTCAGGTCAAGCACACCCGTCGCAACCGTCATCTGCCCACTGCCCTGCCCCGGTGGCAAGGCAATCTCACGTACGAAGGTGCCGCGCCCGGTTTCGCCACTGACCAGGCCCATGGCTTCCAGCTCGCTGTACACCCGGCTGGCGGTGACCAACGCCAGGCCATGCTCGGCCGCCAATTGCCGATGGGTAGGCAACCGCGTGCCGGGCTGCAATTGGCCGCTGCGGATGGCCTCGGCGAAGGTATCGACCAGCATCTTGTAGCGAGCACGGGGCATAGGGCTGTATCCATGACAATTTTTTGATTGTCTTAATCTTCAATCCTAGGATGCCCAGCACGCAACTGCCATTTTCGGACAGGTCCCCCATGGAACGCACTTCTCCTCTCGGCACTCTGGACAGCAGCACCCAGGGTTGGATCAACGGTTTTATCGGCGTGGTGATTTTCAGCGGTTCGCTGCCAGCCACGCGCCTGGCGGTCATGGAGTTCGACCCGGTGTTCCTGACCATGATCCGCGCCACCCTCGCGGCGCTACTGGGGTTGTGCCTATTGGGGGTATTCAAGGAAAAACGCCCCACGCGCCAGCAATGGGCACCGCTGGTTATCGTCGCGCTTGGCGTGGTGATCGGCTTTCCACTGCTGACGGCCCTGGCCCTGCAGTACGTGACCTCGGCCCACTCCATCGTCTTTATCGGCCTGCTGCCACTGGCTACGGCGGTGTTCGGTGTGCTGCGCGGCGGTGAACGGCCGAGGCCGGTGTTCTGGTTGTTTTCGATCCTGGGCAGCCTGTTGGTGATGGGATATGCCGTTGCCCAAGGCTTGAGCGCCGCACCCGCGGGCGATGTGTTGATGCTGTTGGCCGTGCTGGCATGCGGCCTGGGGTATGCCGAAGGCGCCAAGCTGTCGCGCAGCCTGGGCGGCTGGCAGGTGATCTGCTGGGCGCTGGTGGTGTCGCTGCCGGTGGTGGCGCCCTTGAGCCTGTTGTTGGCGCCGTCTACCCTCAGCGGTATCAGCTTGCCGGCCTGGTTGAGCCTGGGCTACGTGGCGGTGTTCAGCATGTTGATCGGCTTTGTGTTCTGGTACCGAGGCCTGGCCCAGGGCGGGATTGCCGCGGTCGGCCAGTTGCAGTTGCTGCAACCGTTCTTCGGCCTGGCGCTGGCAGCGGGTTTGCTGCATGAACAGGTCAGCCTGGGCATGGTGCTGGTGACGGTGGCGGTGATCGGCTGCGTGGCCGGGGCGAAGAAGTTTGCTCGCTAACCCCTGGCCTGCTAAATAGAAGCGTCGCCCAAAAAATAACAAGGACTCTGCATGCACAGCGCTTCTCTCCAGGACACCACGGCGCCGGAAGGCATCTGCTACGGCTGCGGCAGCAGCAACCCCCATGGCCTGCACATCAAGAGCCGCTGGGATGACGATGGCGTACACGTCATTGCCGAGCATCAACCCGAGGCCAAATACAGCGGCTGGCCAGACCTGGTCTACGGTGGCCTGATCGCCATGCTGGTGGACTGCCATTCCAACTGGACCGCCATGGCCTACCACTACCGCGCCGAACAGCGTGAACCCGGCAGCCTGCCGCGCATCGACTGCGTCACCGGCAACCTGGGGATCAAATTCATCAAGCCCACGCCCATGGGCGTGCCCCTGGTCCTGCGGGCGCGGGTCGAAGGCGAAATCGGTCGCAAAAGCCGGGTGGTCTGCGAAGTGTATGCAGGCAGCGTGCTCACCGCCGTCGGCGACTCGGTGTTCGTGCGCGTCGACACCGGGCAACTGGCCGCCGCCGCCCATGGCCGCGAGGTTTGATCCTGGTCTACAGTGACGGCAACCGCTAATCGAGGACTGCACCGATGACTCGTCTGACCGCGAAAGACTTTGCTCCCGAACTGCTGGAGCTCTACGACGGCTATGCCCACGGCAAGATCAACCGCCGCGAATTTCTCGACCGCGCCGCGCTGTTCACCCTCGGTGGCCTCACCGCTTCGGCATTGCTCGCGGCCCTGAGCCCCAATTACGCCTTGGCCGAGCAGGTGAAATTCACCGACCCGGATATCGTCGCCGACTACATCACCTACCCCTCGCCCAAAGGCAACGGCACCGTGCGCGGCTATCTGGTACGCCCAGCCAAGGCGGCAGGCAAGCTGCCCGCCGTGGTGGTGGTGCATGAAAACCGGGGCCTGAACCCCTATATCGAAGACGTCGCCCGACGCCTGGCCAAGGCCGGCTTTATCGCCTTGGCCCCGGACGGCCTGACCTCGGTGGGCGGCTACCCTGGCAATGATGAAAAAGGCGTGGCCCTGCAGCAGACCGTCGACCCGACCAAACTGATGAACGACTTCTTCGCCGCCATCGAATGGCTGATGCAGCACGACAGCAGCACGGGCAAAGTCGGCATCACCGGGTTCTGTTATGGCGGTGGCGTGACCAATGCAGCGGC
The DNA here is from genome assembly GCF_021609545.1 of Pseudomonas sp. PA-1-6B. Taxonomy (NCBI): domain Bacteria; kingdom Pseudomonadati; phylum Pseudomonadota; class Gammaproteobacteria; order Pseudomonadales; family Pseudomonadaceae; genus Pseudomonas; species Pseudomonas sp. PA-1-6B. The sequence goes on along the minus strand of NZ_WJZM01000038.1, from coordinate 23,274 downwards.
GGTGGCCTACCCGGAACTGGGCGCGGCAGTGTCGTTCTACGGGCGCCAACCCGACGCCAAGGACGTGCCACGCATCAAGGCGCCGATCATGTTGCATTTCGGTGAACTGGATACGCGCATCAATGAAGGCTGGCCGGCGTATGAACAGGCATTGAAAGCCGCGGGGACGAGGTATGAGGCGTTTATCTACAAGGGCGCCAATCATGGTTTTCATAATGATTCGACACCGCGCTATGACGAAGCAGCGGCGAACCTTGCCTGGGAACGCACCCTGGGATGGTTCCGCCAATACCTCGCCTAGCCAAGCGCTGACTGTGGGAGCGGGCTTGCCCGCGAAGGCGGTGTGTCAGTCGCTGCACCTGTTACTGCACGACCGCTATCGCAGGCAAGCCAGCTCCCACCTTTGATCACCTCAGGCAACACTCGCCTGCAACCACCCTTTGAACGCCAACATCGCGGGTGTCTCAGCCCGCGACTGCAAGCGCGTCAACCAATAGCTGCCGGTGGTGATCCCCACCTCGAACGGCTGGCGGATCACATCGTTCTCCAATTGCCGTGAAAACATCAGGGCTGGCGCCAGTGCTACGCCAGTCCCTTGCAGCGCGGCCTCCATCATCGCCAGCGAAGAGTCGAACACCACGCTGCGCGGCATCCGTGTATCGCTGGGCAAACCGGCGGCCTGGAACCACAGGTTCCACTCATCGGCACGGTAGGAACGCAGCAAGGTGTGTTTCAGTACGTCAGCCGGGCTGTGCAGTTGTTCGGCAATCTGCGGCACGCACAACACCGTCAGCGGTGCCTCAAGCAAGGGGCAGGCGTCGGTGCCGTGCCACGCGCCGGCGCCAAAACGGATGGCATAATCCAGGCCCTCGGCGGCGACATCCACGCGGTTGTTGTGGGTGGACAAGCGCAAGTCGATCAACGGGTAGCGGCTGTGAAAATCCGCCAGGCGTGGCAACAACCAGCCCACCGCAAAGGTACCGACTGCCCCCACCGTCAGGACTTCACGGTAATGGCCGCCTTCAAATTGATCCAAGGTCAGGGCAATACGGTCGAAGGCGTCACGCAGCACGGGCAGCAGGGATTCGCCTTCGCTGGTGAGCATCAAGCCCCGTGGCAGGCGCTTGAACAGCGTGACGTTGAGTTGCGCTTCGAGACTTTTGACCTGATGACTGACCGCCGCCTGGGTCACGCACAGCTCAATGGCCGCACGGGTAAAGCTCAAATGGCGCGCCGACGCTTCGAAAGCGCGCAACGCATTGAGCGGCAGGTGGGAACGCAACATGGCTTGACCCAAATTTTTCTAATGGCAGGTGCGAGATATCATCGTTTGCCGACACCCGGAAATCCACCTACATTTGCCACGCCTGCGCAGGCTCCGATCGTCATTGCCTTATTTACATGGAAGCGAACCATGAAACACACCCTGAAAAAATATGCGGTTTCAGCTTTGTTGCTCGGCGCCGGCAGCTGCATGGCCGCCACCGATATGCGCCAGGTCGTGGACAGCCACGTCACCCCTCTGATGAAACAGCAAGGCATCCCGGGCCTGACGGTCGCGGTCGTCCAACACGGCAAGGTGCAATACTTTAACTACGGCGTCGCCGCCAAAGACACCCAGGCACCCGTCACCGAAAACACCCTGTTCGAAATCGGCTCAGTGAGCAAAACCTTCAACGCCACCCTCGGCGGGTATGCCCAGGCCATCGGCAAGCTCAAGCTGTCGGACATGACCAGCCAACATCTGCCCGTCCTGGCTGGCAGCGCGTTCGATCGCATCAGCCTGCTGCAACTGGCCACTTACACCGCCGGCGGCCTGACGCTGCAGTTTCCGGATGCCGCCGACAGTGCAACCACCATGATGGATTACTTCCAGCATTGGAAACCCACTTATGCGCCGGGGGAACAACGCCTTTACTCCAACCCCAGCATTGGCCTGTTCGGTTACGTAACCGCAAAAAGCCTGGGCCAGCCATTCACCGTCGCCATGGAAAAAACCCTGCTGCCCAAGCTGGGCTTGACCAATACCTATACTCGCGTCCCCGCCGACAAGGCCGGCCAGTACGCCCAGGGCTATGACAGCCAGCAGAAACCGGTACGCGTCAACCCCGGCGCCCTGGACTTCGAAGCCTACGGCATCAAGAGCAGCAGCCAAGACCTGGCCCGCTACGTGATCGCGAACATGCACCCGCAAACCCTGGAACAACCGGTGCAACAGGCCATTGCCACCACTCACGCCGGCTACTACACCGTCAACGGCATGACCCAGGGCCTGGGCTGGGAACGCTACCCCTACCCCATCAGCCTGCAAGCGTTGCTGGACGGCAACTCCACACCGATGGCGATGGAGCCGCACAAGGTCACCTGGCTCAAACCCGCCCAGCCGCAGCCTGCCAATGTGCTGTACAACAAAACCGGGTCCACTGGCGGCTTTGGTGCGTACGTGGCGTACGTGCCTAGCAAGGACATGGGGGTGGTGATTCTGGCGAACCGGAACTACCCGAATGCCGAACGGGTGAAAGTAGCGCACGCGATCTTGAGTGCGATGGACCAATAAGGCCGCCATCGCAGGCAAGCCAGCTCCCACATTTGGATCGCGGCGCGTCAGTTAGATCAGCTTCCGCCGTTGGGTAGTCACGGGAGCAGGCGCCCTCGCCACAGGGCCAGCGTCGTCCCTGAGTTGTGTAGATACCTATGCCCCGATGAGGAAGTGTCTGACCCACCGCCATCGGGGCAAGCCCCCTCCCACCCTACATTCCGAGCCACTGCGGCAGCGCCAGGGAAATGAACGGCAAGTACGTCACCATGATCAGGAACACCAACAGGATCATCAGCCACGGCATCGCCGCGCGAATAGTCTGCCCCAATGTCAGCCCGGTCACCGCCGAGGTCACGAACAGGTTCAGCCCCACCGGCGGGTGCACCAGGCCGATTTCCATGTTCACCACCATCACAATCCCCAGGTGAATCGGGTCAATGCCCAGCTTCATCGCAATCGGAAAAAAGATCGGCGCCAGGATCAGCACAATGGCCGAAGGCTCCATAAAGCTGCCGGCAATCAGCAGCACCACGTTGACCATGATCAAGAAACCAATCGGCGTCAGCCCTTCGGAGATCACCCACGCGGTGATTTGCTGGGGGATCTGTTCGGTGGTCAGCACGTGGGCAAACAGCATGGCGTTGGCGATGATGAACATCAGCATGATCGACAAGCGTCCCGACTCCAGCAGCACCTTGGGGCAGTCGCGCAGCTTCATGTCCTTGTAGACGAACAGCGCGACGAATGCTGAATACACGGCCGCCACGGCCGCCGCTTCGGTCGGGGTGAACATGCCGCTGTAAATGCCGCCGAGGATGATCACCAGCAGCAACAGGCCCCAGAACGCTCGGCGTGCACAGCTCAGCCACTCACGGAATGTCGCCCGGGGTTGCGCCGGCAGCTTCTTGATGCGGGCGACGATGTAGATCGCGACCATCAACATCAGGCCCAGCAGCAAGCCCGGAATCACCCCGGCCATGAACAACTTGCCCACCGAGGTTTCGGTCGCCGCCGAATACACCACCATCACAATCGATGGCGGGATCAGAATGCCCAAGGTCCCGGCATTGCAGATGATGCCCGCACCAAATTCCTTCGGATAACCGGAGCGCACCATGCCCGCCACGGCAATCGAACCCACTGCTGCCACCGTGGCCGGTGACGACCCGGACAGCGCTGCAAACAGCATGCACGCCAGCACTGCGGCAATCGCCAGGCCACCGCGGATATGCCCGACACAGGCGTTGGCAAAGTCGATCAGCCGCTGGGCCACGCCGCCGGTGGTCATGAAGGCACCGGACAACAGGAAAAACGGAATCGCCAGGAAGGTGTAGGCATCGCTGGTTTCAAACAGCTTGATCGCCAGGGAACTCACCGAGTCCTGGCTGAACATCAGGATCGACACCGCACCGGACAGCCCCAGGGCAATCGCAATCGGCACGCCCAGGAACATGAACACGAACAACAGCAAAAACAGACAGAGCACGGCCATCAGTGACGCTCCTCATGACTGCCGGCCAACTTGCTGGCCTCACCGGCCTCATCGGCCAACCCCAACCCGACCTGGCGGTGGGTAAAGATGCGGTAGAAAATTTCCAGGTAGCGGATCAATACCAACGCAAAGCCAATGGGCACGATCACCACGATGTCGCCGACATCGATGCCGAACTGGTCAAGGTCTTCGGCGCCGATATGCGCGGTCATCACCGCACTCACCCACTTATAGCTGGCCACCATGAACAGCCCGGCATAGGCCAGGCAGCACAGGCAGGCGAGCATGCCGAGCAGGCGCTGCACCGGGCGCCGGGTCAGCCGCACCAGCGCGTCCACGCCCAGGTGGCCGGCGGTGCGCACGCCGTAGGAAATGCCGAAAAAAATCAACCAGCCGAACATCGCCTTGGTCAGCGCCACACTCCAGGTCATCTCTTGGGCCCAGGTCATGGTGCCGTCGCCCAGGGCATTGAAGAAGGCGCTGCTCCAGGCCCATTTGTCGGCCAGGGCAAAGAACAGGGTGTAGACGTTGTTGAGCATGACGTAGACGAACGTCACCAGGGTCATGGCGGCCAGCAGGAAAGCGATAAAGGCTTCCTCCAGGTGCTCCCAGACGCGCCTTAGCGTTTGCATGGCAAAACCTCGCGTGGCAAAGATAGGTAAAAACCAGGTCAACCTGTGGGAGCTGGCTTGCCTGCGATAGCGGTGGACCAGCCGCCAGTTGTATCAACTGACACACCGCAATCGCGGGCAAGCCCGCTCCCACAGAGGATTACTGGTTGGAAGCGTCCGCCGCCTTGATCAGGTCAGCCCCAATCTCGCCTTCGAACTTCTGCCACACCGGGCGCATGGCTTCGCGCCACAGCGCACGTTGCTCGGGGGTCAGTTCGATGATTTCGCTGGTCTTGGCGTCGATGATCTTCTGCTTGGCCGACTGGTTCAGCGCTTCGGCCTGCTTGTTCACCTCCACGGTGACCTCGGCCATGATCTGCTCCAGGGTGCTGCGCACATCCGGCGCCAGGCCGTTCCAGAACGTCGCGTTAGTGATCACCATGTAGTCGATCAGGCCATGGTTGGACTCGGTGAAGTACTTCTGCACTTCGTTGACCTTCTGGCTTTCATAGTTCGACCACGTGTTCTCGGTGCCATTCACGGTACCGGTCTGCAGGCCCTGGTAAACCTCGGCAAAGCTCATCTTGCGCGGGTTGGCGCGGATCGCCTTGAACTGTTCTTCGAGCACACTGGAAGCTTGCACGCGGAACTTCAGGCCACGGGCGTCCTTGGGTTCATGCAGGGCCTTGTTGGCAGAGAGTTGTTTGAGGCCGTTGTGCCAATAGGCCAGGCCGAGGATGTTTTTATCCTGCATCGAGGTCAGCAGTTGCTTGCCCTGGGCCGCCTGGAAACGGTCGACGGCGGCCAGGTCGTTGAACAGGAACGGCAAGTCGTATATCTGCACTTGCTTGGTGTAGTGCTCGAATTTGGCCAGGGACGGCGCCAGCATCTGCACATCACCCAGCAGCAATGCTTCCATTTCCTTGCCATCGCCAAACAGCGACGAGTTCGGGTACACCTCGACCTTGACCTTGCCGGGCAGGCGCTCTTCAGCAAGCGTTTTGAACAGCAGCGCGCCTTGGCCTTTAGGGGTGTTTTCGGCAACCACGTGGGCGAACTTGATCACAATCGGGTCTGCCGCCTGGGCCAGGCCAGCGGTAAACAAGGTGGCGGCGCACAGCAGCGCCCGGGAAAGCTTGAGCATGGGAATCACCTTCTTATTGTTGTGTTTAAGGCAAGGTGCCTGATGTTACGCGTGTCGTGAATTTCGAATTTTAGATACCTGCGTTCGGCCTGGCCGAACGCGTCCAGTGTGGGAGCTGGCTTGCCTGCGATAGCGGTGTGTCAGGCAACACAGACAGTGACTGTTCTGCCGCTATCGCAGGCAAGCCAGCTCCCACACTTTGTTCCCGGTTTTGTCAGTTACAGTTGCGCGGCCAGCAGCCTTTGAGCGCGCAGCAACACCGGCGCATCCACCATCTGCCCATCAATCTGATAAGCCCCTGCCCCATGGACGCACGCCTCCACCACCCGCCTGGCCCAGGCCAGCTCTTGGGCGCTCGGCGCCAGCGCTGCATGGATCACCGCGACTTGCTTGGGGTGAATGCACAACGCCCCGGCAAAACCCATCTCATAGGCGTGCCGGATCGAACGGTGCAGGCCTTCGGGGTCGTCGATGGCCGGGTGCACGCCGTCCAGCGGCGCCGCCAGGCCCGCGGCGCGCGAATGCACGATCAGCGCCAGGCGCGCCTGGTCGAGGGCCAATTCAGCGGCGCGGGAGTGACTGCTCAGGTTCAGGTCCAGCGCCAGGTCCAAGCCACCGAACGACAGGCGCTCCACCTGGGGCGCCTGGGCAATCTGCGCCAGTGCCAGCAAACCGCGTGCGCTTTCGATAATCGGCCAGATAGCCTTGCCGGTCGCGGCCACCACAGCCACCTGGGCCGCGCTTTCGACCTTGGGCAGCAATACCCCGGCGACATTTGCATGGGCCTTGCAGAACGCCACGTCCTCAAAATGCTCGGCATGTTGCGGCGCGTTGATGCGCACCCACACCCGGGCTTCAGTATGGGCGCACAGGAATGCATCCAGATTATCCCGGGCCTGACGCTTGAGCGGTTCTTCTACCGCGTCTTCAAAATCCACAATCACTGCGTCGGCGCCGCTGGCCAGGGCCTTGGCAAACCGCTCCGGGCGGCTGCCCGGCACAAACAGCGCAGAACGTACTAATGGCTTTGGCATCACGTGATTCCTGATTAGATAACGCCGCGCTCGCGCAGACTGTTAATAGCCTCAATGGAGTAACCCAGCTGCTCAAGGATGCCTTGGCTGTGTTGCCCCAGCGCTGGCACGCCGTCCATGCGCGGGGTAAACGCAGCGTTACGGGCCGGTGGCAACAGCGACGGCAACGGCCCCGCCGGGCTGTCGACGTCACGCCAGCTGTCGCGGGCCTTGAGTTGCGGGTGGTCCCACACGCCTTGCATGTCGTTGACCCGGGCACTGGCAATTTGCGCGTGCTCCAGGCGCTGGATCACCGCCTCGACGTCCAGTGGGGCAAAGCGCTCCACAATGATCTGGCGCAGCACCTCGCGGTTGGCCGAGCGCTTGAAATTGGCGCTGAAGCGCTCGTCCGTGGCCAATGCCGGGGTGAGCAGCACTTTGTCGCAGAACGCCGCCCATTCGCGCTCGTTCTGCAAGCCGAGCATCACCGTGCCGCCGCCCCCGGTGGGAAACGGCCCGTAGGGGTAAATCGTCGAATGCGCGGCACCCGCACGCGGTGGCGGCGGCGCGCCGTCGAAGGCGTAATACATCGGGTAGCCCATCCACTCCACCAGGCTTTCGAGCATGCTCACATCGATGCGACTGCCCTGGCCGGTTTTGCCGCGCAGCAGCAGCGCCGACAGAATGCCGCTGTAGGCGTACATCCCGGCGGAGATATCCGCGATGGAGCAACCGGCTTTGGCCATCTGTTCTTCACCTGGGCCTCCGGTCACCGAGAGAAAGCCGCCCTCGCTCTGGATCAGCAGGTCGTAGGCTTTCTTTTTCTCGTAGGGCCCACCTTCGCCATAGCCGGAAATATCGCAGACGATCAGGCGTGGGAAGCGCGCGTGCAGCGCCTCGAACGATAAGCCCATGCGCGCCGCCGCGCCGGGGGCAAGGTTCTGCACCAGCACATCGGCATCGGCCAAAAGCGCATCCAGAATAGCGCCCGCCTCGTCCTGCTTGAGGTCCAGGGTCAGGCTTTCCTTGGAGCGGTTGGTCCAGACGAAATGCGACGCCAGGCCACGCACCCGCTCGTCATAGCCACGGGCGAAGTCGCCGGTGCCGGGGCGCTCTACCTTGATGACCCGGGCACCGAGGTCGGCCAGCTGGCGCGTGCAAAATGGCGCGGCAATCGCGTGTTCCAGGCTGACGACGGTGATGCCGTCCAGCGGTCGTTGTTCAGTCATGACAAATCCCTCAAAGCCAATGGGCCATGGACGCGGTAGTGCGCAGGTTCCACACCTGCTCGATCAGGCCTCTGGCCTGGGGCGGGGTGCGGGCGCCGCTGAAGTGGGCCAGGCGCTGGAACTTATCCGCCAGTTCGGCCCGACTCAGGGTGTTGCCCGGGTCGCCCTTGGGTTCATCAATGGCACCGCGCAGCGTGCGGCCATCGGTGGTGGTGACCGTGACGCGGCCCAGCCAGCGTTGCGGGTAGGCGCTGTCGACTTCCGGGTCCAGGGTCATGCTGACCTTGTCGCGAAACGCCGCGACCGCAGGATCGGTCAACGCCAGCTCATGGAATTCAGGCAACCCGGCTTTGCCATGCACAGCGATCAGCCCAAGCACGGTGCCCATGGAAAATTTGGCCTGGTGCACGGTGGCCGGCACCGTCACTCGACCCAGCACATCGATGGCGCCTTGGTGCACGTGGGTTTGCACCTGGGAGATCTGCGCAGCGCTCAAGCCTTCACGCTGCATCACGGCCAGCAGCGCATCGGCAGCAGGATGGGTGTGGCGACAGGAGGCGTGGAATTTGAACGAGGTCTCCACCAGCGCCCAACGGCTGCCCAGCTCGGAAGACAATTTGCCCGGTTGGGCATCACTGGACATACCTGCCGCCAAACCTTGCTCACCTTCAAGGATATTGCGCGCGCCGGTCAGCCCATCGGCCGTAAGGTAAGCCGCCAGCAAGCCGTCCGCCGCCGCCTTGGCCGTGTGCAGTTGCTTGGAGTCGGCGGCATCGCGCAGAAACTCCCACAGCCCGGCAGCCTGGGTGCCGGCGCTGCCGAGCAGGTTGATGAATTGTTCTTCGTTGAAATCGAGCAACTTGCCCACCGCGACCGCCGCCGCCAGGGTGCCGACCGTGGCCGTGGTGTGGAAGATGCGGTAGTGGGAGCGGCCCATGAACTCACCGATGCGAATCCCCGCCTCGTAGCCGGCCACCGAGGCCAGCAAGAGTTCACGGCCAGACTTGCCGAGGTCCTGGGCAGCCGCCAACGCGGCGGGAAACACCACGGTGGCCGGGTGCAGCACGGAACTGTTGTGCAGGTCATCCTGCTCCACCAGGTGTGAGGAGGCGGCGTTGACCAGTGCGGCGAAATACGCGCTGGTGCCGGTGCCGTTGACGATCACCTGGGCCGGACCGCTGCTCGGGCCCATCTTCTGCGCGTAGCGTTCAAACAAGGGAATCGGGTGCGCGCCTTGGCTGGCCAAGGCGGACGCGAGCCAATCCAGGTACAGCTCTTCGGTGCGCGCCAGCACGGGCTCGGGCAATTGTGAATACGTCAGCTCGGCCAGGAACCGGCACAGGGCTTGGGTAGGGCTCATTGCTCAGGCCCTCAAAAGCTACGTGGCAGTTCGAGCAAATGCTCGGCCACGTAGGACAGGATCAGGTTGGTGGAGATCGGCGCTACCTGGTACAGGCGGGTCTCGCGGAATTTGCGCTCCACGTCGTACTCGCAGGCAAAGCCGAAGCCGCCGTGGGTTTGCAGGCAGGCGTTGGCCGCTTCCCAGGACGCCTTTGCCGCCAGGTACTTGGCCATGTTGGCACTGGCCCCGGCGCTCTTGCCGCTGTCGTATTCCTCGCAGGCACGCCAGCGCATCAGGTCGGCCGCTTCGATCTCGATATGCGCCTCGGCAATCGGGAACTGCACGCCCTGGTTCTGCCCGATGGGCCGGCCAAACACCACACGGTCGCGGGCATAGGCGCTGGCCTTTTCGATGAACCAGCGGCCGTCACCGATGCACTCGGCGGCAATCAGCGTGCGCTCGGCATTCAGGCCATCGAGGATGTATTTGAAGCCCTTGCCCTCCTCGCCAATCAGGCTGTCCAGGGGCAGCTCCAGGTTGTCGAAGAACAGCTCGTTGGTCTCGTGGTTGACCATATTGGCAATGGGCTGCACGGTCAGGCCGTTGCCGATGGCCTGGCGCAGGTCTACCAGGAAGATCGACATGCCTTCGGACTTTTTCTTTACGTCGGCCAAAGGCGTAGTGCGCGCCAGCAGGATCATCAGGTCGGAATGCTGTACCCGAGAGATCCAGACTTTCTGGCCGTTGATCACGTACTTGTCGCCGCGCTTGATCGCCGTGGTCTTGATCTTGGTGGTGTCGGTGCCGGTAGTGGGCTCGGTGACGGCCATCGACTGCAGGCGCAACTCACCGCTGGCCAGCTTGGGCAGGTAGAAGCGTTTTTGCGCCTCGCTGCCGTGACGCAGCAGGGTGAACATGTTGTACATCTGGCCGTGTACGGTGCCCGAGTTGCCGCCGCAGCGGTTGACTTCCTCAAGGATCACCGAGGCTTCGGCCAGGCCCAGGCCGGAACCGCCGTATTCTTCGGGAATCATGGCCGACAGCCAACCGGCGTCGGTCAGGGCCTTGACGAAGGCTTCGGGGAAGCCTTTTTCTTCATCGATCTTGCGCCAGTAAGCGGCATCGAACTCGGCGCACAAGGCGCGCACGCCGTCGCGGATGGCCTTGAGTTCTTCGTTGTCATGGGCATTCATTAACGGCTCTCCGCCTGTTGTTATCGGGTTATTCGAAATGCACGTGGGCGGTCTGTGCCAGGCCTTCAGTGTTGCCCGCCCAGAGTTCTGCGACGCCGGTTGCGGTGATACGCCCGCCGACCTCAAAAGGCTGTGGCGCAATCAGTGGGCGCACGCCGCGATAGGCAAAGCGGCGCAGGGTCGCCTCAGGGTGCGCTCGGCAGAACGCACGCAGGTTCAAGGTGGCGATCAGCGGGCCATGCACCACCAGGCCGGCATAGCCTTCGGTGCCGGTGACATAGGGGTAGTCGTAGTGGATGCGGTGGCCGTTGAACGTGACGGCGCTGTAGCGGAACAACAGGGTCGACGTCGGCTCGACGGCCTCTGTCCATTCGCCCCGGGCCAGCGCGTCGCCGCTGCCAGGCTTGGGTGGCGTGGGTTCGCGGTAGACGATGTCCTGTTCCTCGCGGATGGCCAGGCGCCCTTCCTGGGAGTAGTCATGGCGCACGGTGACAAATAGCAGTGAGCCGGTGCGCCCGGTCTTTTCTTCGACCTGGGTGATGGTCGACACGCGCGTAGCCGCCTCGCCAGCCCGCAGTGGCTGCAGAAATTCAACACGCCCACCGGCCCACATGCGATTGCGGTTATCGGCCGGCGGCAGGAACCCGCCTCGTGCCGGGTGGCCGTCGCCGCCCAACGCCACCTCCGGCAGCGGGTCCTGGAAAAAGCACCATTGCCACAGCGCAGGCACAGCGTCGCCGTCGGCAGGCACCTCTTCACCTAACGTCGCGGCGATGCGCTTGAGCAGGTTATGACTCAGGTGGTCGTGGGCGGTCTCACTTCGGCCGATCCAATCAGTGGCGCTCATCGGGTGCAGGTCCTCAGGCAGTGGGTGTCTGCCGTGGATCATGCAAGGGCCTGCCCGTTCTGAGAATTTGCATTTCAATAAACCAGCGTTCGGTTAAGCTGAACGCACCATTCCTATGCGTACCTCTTGTGGCGAGGGAGCTTGCTCCCGTGGGGGCGCGAAGCGGCCCCAAAAAACAGGCCTGCTTCGCAGTCCAGCGGGAGCAAGCTCCCTCGCCACGGGTGATCACAAGCCTGGAGTTTTGCATGCACTTTGATCTTGCTGACCTGCGCCTGTTTATCCATATCGCCGAATCCCCCAGCCTCACCCAGGGTGCCAAGCGCGCCTTCCTGTCGCCGGCTGCCGCCAGTGCGCGGATCAAGGCCCTGGAAGGTCAGCTCGACACGCGCCTGTTGTACCGCGATAGCCGGGGCGTGGAGATCACCCCGGCAGGCGAGCGCCTGTTACACCATGCGCGGTTGATTATGCGCCAGGTGGATTACCTCAAAAGCGAGTTCACCCAATACGGCGTGGATTCCGCCGGGCATATCCGTATCTTCGCCAACACCACGGCGGTCACCGAGTTTTTGCCGGAGGTCTTGGCAGGCTTTCTGTCACAGCGCCCGGGCGTCACTGTCGATCTGCAGGAACGCCTGTCACGGGACATCGTGCGTGGGGTGCTCGATGGCACCAGTGACATGGGCATCATCGCCGGCCCCGTGGAAGCCTCCGGCCTGCAGGTGTTGCATTTCAGCACCGATGAACTGGTGCTGATGGTGCCCGTCGGGCATCCGTTGGCCGACCAGCCTTCGGTGACCCTTGAGCAGACCCTGGCGTATCAGCATATCGGCCTGCATGAAGGCAGCACGCTGTTGAGTTTCCTGCGCGAACACGTCGAGCGTCTGGGCAAGCAATTGTCGCTGCGTATCCAGGTCTCGAGCTTCGAGGCGATCTGCCGAATGGTCGAGGCCGGCGTGGGCATTGGCATCATTCCAGAGTCCGCCGCCCTGCGTCACAGCCGCACCATGCAGTTGGTGACGGTGAAACTGGACGAGCCCTGGGCGATTCGCGAGCGCAGTATCCTGGTACGCGAGCTGGAAGCGCTGCCGGGGACCATTCGCGCCCTGATCGCCACGTTGATGCCCGCCCCCCTGGGCAAATCCTGATGTTTTTATAAGCGGCCGTTAACAGTCTTTGACAGTTTCCCGACAAAGCACTCAAAGATTCTCGGCCACCGCCGCCCTAGCATTCCAGCATCCAAATCATCATTCGGGTGCTCTTGATGTTTCGCAGACTGCGCGGTATTCCGCTATTGGGTTGCCTGTTGGGCAGTATCGGTTGCCACTCGCAACCGCCTGCCCCGCCGCCGATTCAAAAAGGCGATTACGGCGCAATCATCCGCTACCTGCAAACCCGCATTCCCCGGGAGATGGCTCGGGACAATGTGGCGGGATTGTCGATTGCCCTGGTCAATGGCCAGGAGCTGATCTGGGCCCGCGGCTTTGGCCTGGCTGACAAAGACCTGGGGGTGCCGGTCACGCCCAATACCGCGTTTCGCGCAGGTGGCATCTCCAAGCTGCTGACCGCCACGGCGGCGCTGCAACTGGTGGAGCAGCAACACCTGGCGCTGGATGCGCCGATCCAGCAGACCCTGCGTGAGTTCTACGTAAGGTCCCGCTTTCACAGTGACCAGGCCGAGGCGGATCGAGCGATCACCTTGCGGCGCTTGCTCAGCCATCAATCCGGCTTGCCCAGCGAGCACCTGCGCGACCTGCGCAGCACCTATGCCATGGGGCAAATGCCGATGCGTGTGTCGGGTGTGTGGCTGAGCAGCCTGCCGGGCTCCCAGGTGGCGTATTCCAACCTTGGCTATGCCTTGGTGGGCGCCGCCATTGAGCGCAGCAGCGGCAAAAGCTTCGAAGCCCAGTTACAAAGCAGCCTGCTCACACCCTTGCGAATGAACCAGTCCAGTTTCCTGGGTACCGGTGCGCAAATGAGCTATCGCGCCCACGGCTACGAGGATGGCAAGGCCAGCACCGACCCCCAGGTGCGTGACCTCGCCGCCGGCGGCCTGTGGACCAGCCCCAAAGACCTCAGCCGCTACGTACGCATGCTGTTTGCCAAGGGCACCTACAAGGGCAGCCACATCCTCGGCAGCACGTCTATCGACGCCATGTTTACCCAGCAAAACACCGGCAATGCCTTGGATTTCGACTGCCAGATGGGCTTGGGCTGGTTCTTGGCGCCCTGTGGTGACGAGCCCATCGGCCCCGGTGTGCGCACCTACCAGCACAGCGGTGGCGGCGACGACTTCGTGGCCCAGTTGACCCTGCTGCCGGATCAGCAACTGGCCGTGGTCATCATGGCCAACGACAGCAACGCCGAAGACATGGTGGTGTCGCTGACCACCGACAGCCTGCGCCTGATGCTCCAGGCTCAGACCGGCAAGCCCGTATGCGCCGATGACTGCCAGGCCCCCAGCCACGGCCTCAAGCTGCGCCATGTACCGGCGGCGGTGGATCGCAAGCGCCTGGCAGGCTTCTACGCGACCGCCTGGGGCGTGTTCCGCATCAGGGATGAGCATGCGCGCTTGAGCGGCGAACTGGCCGGCTACGATTTCCAGCTATTGCGTGATGAGCAAGGCTGGCTGCGGGCGCAGAAAAAGATACTGGGGTTCTGGCGCAAGGACCTGGGCGAGTTGGGCCGCGTGCAGTTGGATGTGGTCACGGTACAAGGCCGCCAAATGCTCACCGCCCGCAGCCACGGCCAACGCATTGCCATCGGCGAGCGCATCGAGCCGCCGCCCTTGTCCGCCGCGTGGGCCAACACGATCGGCACCTACCAGGTGCTCAGCAGCCATGAACCCGACGCGCCATTGAGTGGCATCAGCGTGCGCCAGGAGGACGGTTTCCTGGTGATTCGCGGCCAATTGCACGGCGAGCCGCTGACCGACTACATCCTGCTGCCCATCGACAACGCCCATGCGGTGCTGGCCGGCAACGGCTACGGCCTGGGCGATACCGTCAGCCGACAGGTCAACGGCCTGAGTGCTTCGGGCTACTCGTTCAAACGCACCCATTCACCTTTGAAGCTCTAGTGGGACGGTTAGACTCGCGCCCTTCCCCATGCCAGGTATTCACATTAGAACTACTCAGCATATGCCCACGTCATCCGAAACGACGCCCCGCCCCACTCCGAATCCTGCACTTCCACCTGCCCTCCATGCCACTGGCTGACACGCTTGACCAGCGCCAGGCCCAGACCAAATCCGCCTGTGCGGCGGTCGCGGCTGGCGTCAAGGCGCAGGAAGGGTTCGAATATCTTGGTGCGACCCTCCAGCGGTACCCCCGGCCCATCGTCGTTGACCCGCACTTCGTAACCGCTGCCAAACTTGACCAGCGACACTTCCACGCGGCGATCGGCATAACGAATCGCGTTGCGCAGCAGGTTGATCACCGCCCGCGCCATAAAGCGTGGCTCGATCTGGATAACGTCCACCTCGCAGGTGCGCAACGACAACTGCACCCCTTCCGCTTCGGCCTCCAGGGCCACGCTGCCGATCACACTGTCGAGCCAACTGTGGGCCTCGATTTGCTCGCGGGTGACCTGGGTAGCGCCCGGCTCAAGGCTGGCATAGGTCAACAGCTCGGAGACCATTTCTTCCAGTTCACCGAGGTCGGCGTACATGTCGTTGATCAACGCTCGGCTTTGCCGTGGGTCACTCTGCTGCCTGAGCTGGTCCAGCTCGAATGACAGCCGCGCAATCGGCGTACGCAATTCGTGGGAGACCGCGTTGGTGAGTTCGCGCTGGTTGGCGATCAAACCTTCGATGCGCTCGGCCATCTGGTTGAAGTGCCCGGCCAGTGAACGCACGGTGGAGCGAGTCGGCAGCAAGATGCGCGAGCCCAGGTCATTGTCACCGAAACGTTGCGCTGCCAGGCGGATGTGCTCCAGGTCGCGCCAGTGTGGACGCACCCAGAAATACAGGACGATGGCCAGGCTCACGCCCAGGAAAGCGTAGGCCCAGAGGTACAACCACTTGGGTTCTTCCGGCAACCTGATTTCGAGCAGTTGCGGGCCGTCGTCGATAGGCGCAAGAAATTTCATGAAGTCTTCGCGCACCACCACCTGACCAGCCGCCAGGAGTTTCTGTTCCCGTTCGCTCAAATTCTGGGCGTCGCGCTGCACCAGTTCGAGCCGCAAGCCGTAATGCGGTTGCAGTTCGTCCAGGCGTGCCTGGCGCGCCTCTGCCTGCACGGGGCGCAACTGCTCCACCAGGGCCCACGCCGGGCCGCGCAGGGCTTCACGGTTATAGGTCTCGTTGGACTCGGGCATGTAAGCGTCAAGGCCGAAGTCGACCAGCCAGATCGACCCGGCCAGGCCGAGCGCGAGAATCAAATAGAGGCGCAGGTACAAGCGCAGCATCTACACCTCCCACGCGAACGGATTGAACAGGTAGCCCTTGCCCCAGATGGTCTTGATGCACACCGGCTCGCGGGGGTTGTCATTGAGCTTGCCGCGCAGTTTGCTGATGTACACGTCTACGCTGCGGTTCAGCCCGTCAAAGGCAATGCCGCGCATGCGGTTGAGGATGTCGTCGCGAGAGAGAATCTTGCCCGCGCTGCTGGCCAGCAGCCACAGCAACTCGAACTCCATGGTGGTGAGGTCAATGGTCTCGCCGCCCAGGCGGACCACCCGGCAACTGCGATCAATCGACAAACGGCCAAATTCCAGGGCGCCGCGCACGGTGGGCTCGGGCACCTGGCGGCGCTGCAGCGCACGCAGGCGCGCCAGCAACACCGGCGGTTTGATCGGCTTGATCACGTAGTCGTCAGCACCGGACTCAAGGCCAAGGATATGGTCCAGGTCATCTTCCTTGGCGGTAAGGATCACGATGGGCGTATCCGACACGTTGCGAATCTCGCGGCAGACATGCAGCCCGCTCTGACCCGGCAGCATCAGATCGAGCACGACGATCTTCGGCTTGAAATCCAGGAACGCCACCAGCGCTTCATCGCCCCGGTACACCACCCGTACCTCGAAACCATGCTGCGACAGAAAATGCGAGACCAGCCCTGCCAGCTTTTCATCGTCCTCAACGAGCAGGACCTTGCCCAGACCCAGGTTTTCCATAAGTTCTCAGTGTGAATGCGCGGATTGAAATGGGGCCATTATAGGTGGCAAGCTGGCCGACAGAGGTGGCTGACCAGTCCCCAGCGAAGAAGCTTCATGCTTTTAAGAGTTTTTAACAAATAGCCTGCAGTTTTTAACGCCATTGACAGGGAGTTCCATGCGCAAGGATTACCTGGCGTTCTTCATTTCGCTGTTCCTTTCACGGCTGGCCGATCAGGTTCTGCTGTTTATCGTGCCACTGATCGTGTTCCAGACCACGCAAAGCGTGTCGTGGGCGGGGTTGGCATTTTTTGTCGAGTCACTGCCGCGCTACCTGGCGTTTCCGGTGTGCGGCGCGTTGTGCGACAGGTTTTCACCGGTGCGTATCCTGCATATCAGCCAGGTGTATCGGGCCTTGGCCTGCGTGGTGGCGATAGCGCTGTATGGGCTGTTCGACGGTATCCATTGGCTGGTGATGCTGTCCGCGTTGTGCGGCGTGCTGACCACCCAAGGCATCATGGCGCGGGAAGTGGTGATGCCGCATATCTTCCAGCAGTACACCTACGCCAAGACCTTGTCCTATTCGCAAATTGCCGACCAGAGCGGGCTGGTGCTCGGCCCGTTGGTGGCGGCGCTGGTGCTGGAAGTCTGGGCGTGGCCATGGGTAGTGCTGGGCGTCGCCGTGCTGTTTGTGCTGGCGGACCTGGCGATGCTGATCTGGCAGCGCAACACGACGGTGAACCTGAAAATACACCAACAGCACCCGGGTATCTGGCTGCAACCATTGCGCACCGCCTCCGGCCATATCTTCAGTCGGGTGGAGTTGAAGCGCATCATCGTCCTGGCGGTCGGCGTGAACCTGATAGTCGGCGTGACACTGGCCACCTCGGCAGCCATGGTCACCGGCCACTACGCAGCGGGCAAAGACGCCTATGCCCTGCTGCAAGCCGCCGGGGCGCTGGCGACCATCGCGATTCTGTTCTACCTGGCGCGCTCATCACTGAAGCTGAAGGTACTGGGCGGGTTGTCGTACTCGATGATCACCGTCGGCGCGCTGATCACCGCGCTCAGCCCCGGCGTGTGGGCCTACGCGGTGGGTTTCTTGCTGGTGACCGGTTTCGACAAGATGTTCAACGTGTACCTGCGCAGCACCCGCCAACGGGTGATCCCGGTGCAAGACTTCGGCAAGACAGTCGGCGTGATGACCTTGCTCAACAACCTGGCCCAGCCCTTGGCGGGCTTGATGATTGCCGGGCTGGCAGCGCCTTTGGGCACGCCGACGGTGATCCTGTTGCTGACCGGGATCACCGCCTTGATCGGTGTGGCCGTGGCCTCAGGCTGGCACGCCACTGTGAAAGCGGAACTCGACGTCGGGTGATTCGATCAGGTCCTGCTCGGTGGCCCGCACCCGCTCGATCACCTGGGCGATGTCCTTGGCGTCGCCGTACTGGTAAGCCAGCTTCAAGTAGCCCTGGAAGTGCCGCGCCTCGCTTTTGAGCAAGCCGAAATAGAACTTGCCGAGTTCTTCGTCCAAATGCGGCACCAGCGCTTCGAAGCGCTCGCAACTGCGCGCTTCGATAAAGGCGCCCACCACCAGGGTATCCACCAGCTTGACCGGCTCATGGCTGCGCACCACCTTGCGCAAACCCGAGGCGTAACGGCCGGCGTGCAGTTGACGCAGTTCGACCTTGCGCTTTTTCATCAGGCGCATGACCTGCTCGTGGTGCACCAGCTCTTCGCGGGCCAGGCGCGACATCATGTTGATCAGGTCAACGTGGCCGTAGTACTTGGCCATCAGGCTCAAGGCGGTGCTGGCGGCTTTGAATTCGCAGTTTTTGTGGTCGATCAGCAGAGTTTCCTGATCGGCCAACGCGGCCTGGACCCAGGCATCTGGGGTGCGGCAGCCAAGGAATTCATGGATTTCGGGCAGGTTCATCGGGCTCACGGGCAAAGGATCACAAAAGGGCGCCGATTATACCGACCCCGCCGCAGACCACCAGCCACCGGCCTTGATGTGTATCAACATGACGGCTGCCGGCCAGCAACTATAGTTAACCAACGCCCGCCCTTTTGGAGATCCCGACCATGCAAGCCATCCGCAGCATCCTGGTGGTCATCGAGCCCGAGCATTCGGAAAGCCTGGCCCTCAAGCGTGCCAAGCTGATTGCCAAAGTGACCGACGCGCACCTGCACCTGCTGGTCTGTGACAAGCAGCACGAGCATTCGGCGCTGCTGAGCCTGCTCAAGGAAGGCTTGCAAGAAGACGGCTACAGCGTCACCACCGAGCAGGCCTGGAACGACAGCCTGCATGAAACCATCATCGATGTGCAGCAAGCCGAAGGTTGTGGCCTGGTGATCAAACAACACTTCCCCGACAACCCCCTGAAAAAAGCCCTGCTGACCCCGGCGGACTGGAAGTTGCTGCGCTATTGCCCAACGCCGGTGTTGCTGGTCAAGACCGCCACCCCCTGGGCGGGCGGCGTGATCCTGGCGGCCATCGACGTGGGCAACGCGGACGGCGAACACCGCTCGCTGCACAATTCGATCATCGACCATGGCTTTGATATCGCCAGCCTCGCCAAAGCGCAGTTGCATGTGATCAGCGCTCACCCCTCGCCCATGCTGTCGGCGGCAGACCCGACCTTTCAGCTCAAGGAAACCATCGAGGCGCGCTACCGCGAGCAATGCAAGGCCTTCCAGGCCGAGTTCGACGTGGACGACAGGCACCTGCATATCGAGGAAGGCCCGGCCGATGTGCTGATCCCACATATTGCCCATCGGTTGCAGGCGGCGGTGACCATTATCGGCACGGTGGCGCGCACGGGGATTTCCGGGGCGTTGATCGGCAATACTGCAGAAGTGGTGCTGGATGCGGTGCAAGGCGATGTGCTGGTGCTCAAGCCGCAGACGCTGATGGATCATCTGGAAGAGCTGGCGACCAAGCCCTGACACCGACCTTCAGGCAATGTGGATCAAATGTGGGAGCTGGCTTGCCTGCGATTGCGGTGGGTAAGCGGGCGCATTTGCTCCTGATACACCGCTATCGCAGGCAAGCCAGCTCCCACATTGACCTCGCCAGTCAGTTAACCCAGCGCATCTTTCAAGAAGCCCGGCGCGATATAGCGCTGGTAATGCGCCTCGGACAAGATAAAGAACTCGCGATCAATGGCATCGCGCAGTTCAGGCAGCGCCCAGTCGCGAAACTCCGGTAACAGCACCATGCCATAGGCCTCCAGGTTATTGATCACCCGGGCCCCACGGGCGATCAACTGGTAGGCCCAGCAATACTCGGACTGGTGCGGCACAAAGCGAATCTTGCGTTGCTCCAACTGCCCGCGCAGGGTCTTGGGGTCGAAAACCTCGACTTTACCGGCCATGACCTGCACCAACAGTTGCTCAAGCCTGAGCCAGACCGCGCGTTTTTCTTCTTCGTTATAGCCGTTCCACTGGATCACTTCATGGTGGAAGCGCTTGCATCCACGGCACACGAGATCGCCGTAGACCGTGGAACACAGGCCGACGCAGGGGGTCTTGATGGTTTGGTTGGGCATGGGCAGCAACACGCAAATCAGCGAAACAGTGCGCCATGTTAGCCCTTTGTCTAAGGTTGATCACCCCGCAAACTTGAGCAGGCAACTTACCTTTAGATTTTTTTTGCCGTAGAATCACCCGGCCTTGTAAGGCGCCAATAATCCGCTGGAAGCTGTTTTCAAAGCGTCACGAGCACAGTCGTTCCTTCAGAACGGTGTTGGCGCAGGTTCGACCCGGTAGGTCAGAGCCCGCGCCAACCCTCATCAGCTCCGTTCTGCAGGCGTAAAACTTTGAAAGCAGCTTCTGTAAGGAATGCCGGCAGCGCTGGCTTTGCGGCCCAAAAAGCCCCCGAGCGCATGCGTGCCGTTCATTTCTGGATGAGCGTCCCGTGGGACCACTGATGAGGGTAATAACTGTGCTTGAAGCCTACCGCAAACATATCGAAGAGCGTGCAGCACTGGGTATCGTTCCCCAGCCGCTTAACGCCGAACAAACCGCAGGCCTGGTCGAGCTGCTGAAAAATCCTCCGGCTGGCGAAGAAGAATTCCTCGTTGACCTGATCACCAACCGCATTCCACCAGGCGTTGACGAAGCCGCTTACGTCAAGGCCGGTTTCCTGTCTGCCCTGGCCAAGGGCGAAGCCACTTCCCCCCTGATCGACAAGAAGCGCGCTGTTGAACTGCTCGGCACCATGCAGGGCGGCTACAACATCGTGACGTTGGTCGAGCTGCTGGACGACGCCGAACTGGCGCCCGTCGCGGCCGCCCAACTCAAGCACACCCTGCTGATGTTCGATGCGTTCCACGACGTCGCCGAAAAAGCCCGCAACGGCAACGAGCACGCCAAAGGCGTGATCCAGTCCTGGGCTGACGGCGAGTGGTTCCGCAACCGCCCTACCCTGGCCGACAAGATCAGCCTGCGCGTCTTCAAGGTCACCGGCGAAACCAACACCGACGACCTGTCGCCGGCGCCTGACGCCTGGTCCCGCCCTGACATCCCGCTGCACGCCCTGGCCATGCTGAAAATGGCTCGCGAAGGCATCGTGCCGGACGAGCAAGGCAAGACCGGCCCGATGAAGCAGATCGAAGAAATGCGCGGCCAAGGCTTCCCGATCGCGTACGTGGGTGACGTGGTCGGTACCGGTTCGTCGCGTAAGTCGGCGACCAACTCGGTACTGTGGTTCTTCGGTGACGACGTACCTTACGTGCCGAACAAGCGTGCCGGCGGTTTCTGCTTCGGCAGCAAGATCGCTCCGATCTTCTACAACACCATGGAAGATGCTGGCGCATTGCCAATCGAATTCGACGTCACCAACATGAACATGGGCGACGTGATCGACCTGTACCCGCATGCTGGCAAAGTCTGCAAACACGGCACCGACGAAGTCCTGACCACCTTCGAAATGAAGACCCCAGTGCTGTTGGACGAAGTCCGTGCTGGCGGCCGTATCCCGCTGATCATCGGCCGTGGCCTGACCGACAAGGCACGCGCTGAGCTGGGCCTGGGCCCGACCGACCTGTTCAAGCTGCCTGAAGCGCCTGTCGACACCGGCAAGGGCTTCACCCTGGCGCAGAAAATGGTCGGCAAGGCCTGTGGCCTGCCAGAAGGCAAAGGCGTTCGTCCAGGCACCTACTGCGAGCCGAAGATGACCACCGTGGGCTCCCAGGACACCACCGGCCCAATGACCCGTGATGAACTCAAAGACCTGGCATGCCTGGGCTTCTCGACCGACCTGGTGATGCAGTCCTTCTGCCACACCGCGGCTTACCCGAAGCCGATCGACGTGACCACCCACCACACCCTGCCTGACTTCATCATGACCCGTGGCGGTGTATCGCTGCGTCCAGGCGACGGCATCATCCACAGCTGGCTGAACCGCATGCTGCTGCCGGACACCGTCGGTACCGGTGGCGACTCCCACACCCGTTTCCCGATGGGCATCTCGTTCCCGGCCGGTTCTGGCCTGGTCGCGTTCGCTGCAGCCACTGGCGTAATGCCACTGGACATGCCGGAATCGATTCTGGTGCGCTTCAAAGGCAAGATGAAGCCTGGCATCACCCTGCGTGACCTGGTGCATGCCATTCCTTACTACGCGATCCAGGCTGGCCTGCTGACCGTAGAAAAGAAAGGCAAGAAGAACGCCTTCTCTGGCCGCATCCTTGAAATCGAAGGCCTGAACGACCTGACGCTGGAACAGGCTTTCGAGCTGTCCGACGCCTCGGCTGAACGTTCGGCTGCCGGTTGCACCATCAAGCTGTCCAAAGAGTCCGTCACCGAGTACCTGAACTCCAACATCACCCTGCTGCGCTGGATGATCGGCGAAGGCTACGGCGATGCACGCACCCTGGAACGTCGTGCCCAAGCGATGGAAGCCTGGGTTGCCAACCCGGAGCTGATGGAAGCCGATGCCGACGCCGAATACGCCGAAATCATCGAAATCGACCTGTCGGAAATCAACGAGCCGATCCTCTGCGCGCCAAACGACCCGGACGACGCCCGTCTGCTGTCCAGCGTCGCTGGCGAGAAGATCGACGAAGTGTTCATCGGTTCGTGCATGACCAACATCGGTCACTTCCGCGCTGCCGGTAAGCTTCTGGAGCAGGTCAAGGGCCAGCTGCCTACCCGTCTGTGGCTGTCGCCGCCGACCAAGATGGACGCTCACCAACTGACCGAAGAAGGCTACTACGGCATCTACGGCAAGGCTGGCGCACGCATGGAAATGCCAGGCTGCTCGCTGTGCATGGGTAACCAGGCACGCGTTGAGCCGAACTCCACCGTCGTGTCGACCTCGACCCGTAACTTCCCGAACCGCCTGGGTGATGGTGCCAACGTCTACCTGGCATCGGCTGAGCTGGCGGCAGTCGCCTCCACTCTGGGTCGCCTGCCGACAGTCGAAGAGTACATGGGCTACGCAGCGAAACTGGACACCATGGCCAGTGACGTCTACCGCTACCTGAACTTCGACCAGATCGCCGAGTTCCGCAAGATCGCAGCAAGCGCCAACATCCCGGTGATTCAAGCTTAACGGTGTGTTGATGTGAAGAACGCCGCGTATCGCAAGGTACGCGGCGTTTTTTTATGCCTGGAATTAACCTTACTGCCAACACAAAAAAAATGTGGGAGCTGGCTTGCCTGCGATGGCCATAGGTATCTACATAACTCTGTTAGCTCAACGGTAACCACGATGCGAAGCGAGCCGCTCTTGATCTTGATCTGCTTTTGATCTTAGGCGCCCCGTTAAA
>NZ_WJZM01000037.1:0-58267 GCF_021609545.1 Pseudomonas sp. PA-1-6B | reverse complement strand
GCGGTGGATCAGCCGACGACTCCGTTGACTGACACACCGCCTTCGCGAGCAAGCCCGCTCCCACAGTCAGACCGCGTTTACCTGACTCAAGGCTTGAGCGGTCGCTCTTGGTCACGCTCGGAAAGCTCGGTGCCATCGTCCGGATGCTTCCACGTTTGCGGCTTTTCGTCTTCGCGCTGCCGCCGGGGTTCTTCACGCTCCGGCTCGTTGTGCTGCTTGTGTTCGTTCCCCATAACGGCCTCCGTCCATAAGAATTGGAAACAGCTTCAAGCATAGGACACGGCGGGTTGTTTTGAAGCTGGGATAGATTGATAGCTAATACGCATCAATTCATCCAAATTAGTCACTTATCATTTCTAAATGTGTCAGCCACTATCCCAAGTCTTAAGCGAAACAAGCACTTTAAAAAGAACGCTGGAGACACAAAACCATGACAACCCCTTCCCGGCCTGCGGCTGCCCCCTCGAAAGTAGGCGCGGTATTGCGCGTTACTTCGGGCAATTTCCTCGAACAGTTCGACTTCTTTCTGTTCGGTTTCTACGCCACCTATATCGCTGCCGCGTTCTTCCCGGCCGCTAATGAGTTTGCGTCATTAATGATGACCTTCGCCGTGTTCGGCGCTGGCTTCCTGATGCGTCCATTGGGCGCGATTATTCTGGGTGCCTACATCGATGACGTGGGCCGTCGCAAAGGCTTGATCGTGACCTTGTCGATCATGGCCAGCGGTACGCTACTGATCGTACTGGTGCCGAGTTATCAGACCATCGGCCTGTGGGCGCCGTTTCTAGTGCTGCTGGGGCGCCTGCTGCAAGGTTTCTCGGCCGGTGCGGAGCTGGGTGGCGTGTCGGTGTACCTGTCCGAAATGGCCACGCCGGGCCGTAAAGGCTTCTACACCAGTTGGCAGTCGGGCAGCCAACAGATCTCCATCGTCGTCGCCGCGGCCCTGGGTTATGGCCTGAACGTGTGGATGGAACCTGCGGTGGTGGCCGATTGGGGCTGGCGGATTCCGTTCGCCGTCGGCTGCGTGATCATTCCGTTCATCTTCGTGCTGCGTCGCAACCTGCAGGAAACCGAAGAGTTCGCCAACCGCAAGCATCGCCCGACCATGCGTGAAGTGCTGGCGACCCTGGTGAAGAACTGGACCGTGGTCATCGGCGGCATGCTGATGGTGGCCATGACCACCACCGCGTTCTACCTGATCACCGTGTACGCACCGACTTTCGGTAGAACCGTGTTGCACCTGAGCACCTCGGACGCCTTGCTGGTGACCTTGCTGGTCGCGATCTCGAACTTTTTCTGGCTGCCGATCGGCGGCACGTTAAGCGACCGCTTCGGCCGCAAACCAGTGTTGATTGCCATGACGGTGCTGACTGTCCTTACGGCTTATCCAGCGCTGTCCTACGTGGTCAACGCCCCCAGTTTTGCGCACATGCTGGAAACCCTGCTGTGGTTCTCGTTCCTGTATGGCATGTATAACGGCGCGATGATCCCGGCGCTCACCGAAATCATGCCGGTGGAAGTACGCGTGGCGGGTTTTTCCCTGGCTTACAGCCTTGCGACAGCAGTGTTCGGTGGCTTCACGCCAGCGATCTCCACCTGGTTCATTCACATCACCGAAGACAAGGCTTCACCTGCGTATTGGATGATCTTCGCCGCGCTGTGTGCATTGTGTTCGACCCTGGCGTTGTATCGCCGCGCCAATACCCGTGGCCAAGTAATGCAGGAGGCTGCGCAATGAAGCCGCTGTTCAAGACCCTCACTGCTGTCATCCTCGGCACCCTGGCGCTGACCGCCCAGGCCGAACAACTCAAGGTCATGACCTCAGGCGGCTTCACCGCCGCGTATAAATTGCTCGGCCCGCAATACGCCGAGCAAAGCGGTGACACCCTCGACACCATCCTTGGCCCGTCCATGGGCAAGGCGCCGGAAGCGATTCCCAACCGCCTGGCCCGTGGCGAACAGGCCGACGTGGTGATCATGGTCGGCTATGCCCTGGATGAACTGATCAAACAAGGCAAAGTCGACCCCGCCTCCCGCGTGGAATTGGCGGACTCGCGGATCGGCCTGGTAGTGAAGGAAGGTGCGGCCAAACCTTCGATCAATACCGATGCCGAGCTCAAGGCTGTGTTGAGCCAAGCCAAGTCGGTGGCCTATTCGGATAGCGCCAGCGGGGTGTATGTCGAGAAGGAATTGTTCAAGAAACTCGGCATGCCGGCCAAGGGCACCATGATCGAACGCGTGCCGGTGGGCGAGCAGGTGGCCAAGGGCGATTACGAGGTCGGCTTGCAGCAAGTGGCGGAGTTGTTGCCAGTCAAGGGTGTAACGTTTGTGGGCAAGATCCCGGAAGACGTGCAGTCGGTGACGCGCTTTGCCGCGGGCATTCCGGTGAACGCCGAACACCCGGAGCAGGCCAAGGCGCTGTTGCAGTTCATGGCATCGCCCGAGGCCCAGCCGGAGGTGCAATCCACCGGCCTGGACTCGGTGTCACGCTGACCGGAACGGCATCTCCCGCACCAGACGCTCCAACTCCAGCGCTGCCGGTGGCAACGTCCGCCCGCGGCGCTTGATCAAGCCTACATTGCGCAGCACCTGGGGCTCCACCAGCGGCACACTGACCAGAATCGGGTGAGTGTGCGCCGGCATCGCAATAGACGGCACCATCGCTACGCCCAACCCCGCCTCCACCAGCCCGATCATGGTGGTCACGTGGTGCGTCTCGCAGATACTCGGCTTTTTCACCCGCACCCCACGCAGGGCCTGGTCGAGCAGGAAGCGGTTGCCCGACGTCTTGTCCACCTCGATGTAGTCATGCTCATAGGCCTCGGTCCAGCTCACGCTGTCACGCCCAGCCAAAGGGTGATCACGCCGACAGGCCAGCACGTAGCGCTCCTGCAGCAGCAACTCGAATTCCACCTCATCGGCCAGGCTGCCGCTGAAACTCACGCCAAAGTCCGCCTCGCCACTGGCTACCGCATTGCACACCTCGCCGGCACTGGCATCCAGCACCCGCAGGCGAATCTTCGGATACAGCTTGTGGAACTCGGAGATCACGTGGGGCATGAAGTAGTACGCGGTAGACGGCACGCAGGCGATGGTGACATTACCCATGCGCGTCGAGGCGACGTTGCTGATACCCATCAGCGCGATGTCGAGATCGTCGAGCATACGCTCGACCTGGGGCAAAAATGCACGCCCGACCATGGTCAGGCTGACCCGCCGAGTGGTGCGTTCGAACAGCTTTACATCCAGCGCGGACTCGAGCTTTTCGATACGCCGGCTGAGGGCCGGTTGCGAGATACGGATGGCCTCGGCAGCGCCACGAAAACTGCCCTTGTCCACCACGGCGCGGAAAGCTTGGAGGTCGTTGAGGTCGAAGTTGATGATCACGGGAGGCAGGCCAAAGGTGGTCGAGGTGGCGAGCATTATCGTATGGGAGCGGGTGGGACGCCATGTGTGCCGAGATGGTTTGCCGAGATCATCTTGTTACACATATGAAGTCATACATATCAGCAGGTTATCAGCCACCTACGGCAACGCGATCGCCAAAACGGGTCAATACTTTCGGCCTGACCTACACAACTGGAGACGTAGCAACTCATGGAAACCTACCCCTTCTGGATAGACGACGAGGCGCCGGGCATCGGCATCGATCAGTTGCTTCTTGCATCGCGCCAATGGTCGAGTAGGATTGAATCCCACTCACACCAGGCGGATACCCCCATGCGCTCAACCCAGCAAATGAGCATCACCTTGCCCCTTGAAATGGCTGCCCTGGTCAAAGCCAAGGTGGCTGCTGGCGAATATGCCAGCGAAAGTGAAGTGATTCGCGACGGCCTGCGGGCGTTGCTGGCGCGTGATCGTGCCATGGAGGATTGGCTCAGAGCCGAAGTCATCCCCGCAGCGACCGCCCTTGAGGCGAAGCCTGAGCTTGGGTTATCGCCAGAACAGGTCCGCGAACATATGGCCGCCAGACGTCAGCGCAAAGGCACAGGGGAAGCGTGAGCTACTCGGTAGTTTTTTCGCCCGAGGTCTTGGCGCAACTCGATGCCCTCGAAGACTACATCAGCGATGTCGGCTCCCCTCCTGTAGCGGCGCGTTTTATCGACAATCTTGTCAGCTACTGTGAAAGCCTTGCCCTGTTTCCCTTGCGTGGCATGCGCCGTGACGACCTGTTGAAAGACTTGCGCATCACTCACTATCGTCGCAGCACCATTATTGCTTTCAGGGTGAAGCCTGACTTCAAAACGGTATCAATAGTGGGGGTGTTTTACGGCGGGCAAGATTACACGGCGTTGTTGCACGCAGATCAGAACGAGCACCCGACAAGGGCTGAAAAGCCTGCTGAAAACTGATCAGCAGGCCTTTAGCGTTCAAACACCCTTTAATGAAGGGCCTGAGCGCGCGTTCCAAGCCGTTGGTGCACCGAAAAACGCCTGGGCATTACTGTCCAACGTTTCCAAGTGATACCCGCCTTCCTGCACGATCACGCAGGGCAACCCCAGCGCACGGATGCGGGCTCCCAACCGCGCAAAGCCTTCCCGCGTCACCGCGACTTTGCTTTGTGGGTCCAGCTCATAGATATCGAAGCCCAGTGACAACACCAGCACATCCGCCGAGAAGTCCTTCACCGCTGCCAGGGCCTGCTCCAGTTTTTCAAAGAACACCGCTTCGCTGGCACCATGGGGCATCGGCAGGTTGAGGTTGTACCCCTCGCCGGCGCCGTTGCCTTTTTCCTCGGCAAAGCCTGCTACGCCAGGATAGAAGTTGGTCGGGTCGCCGTGGATCGACACATACAGCACGTCATCGCGGTCGTAGAAAATTTCCTGGATGCCTTGGCCGTGATGCATATCGGTATCGAGCACGGCGACACGCTGGAAACCCTGGCGCAGCGCTTGCGCAGCCACGGCCGCATTGTTGATGTAACAGAAGCCACCGGCCGCGTCGAAGCGGGCGTGATGGCCCGGGGGCCGGCACAAGGCGTAGGCGGCAGGGGCGCCATCGAGGATGTCTCCCGCTGCGGCGATGGCGCTTTGGGCTGACCAATAAGCCGAGCGCCAGGTCAATTCACCGATGGGGCAACTGCCATCGGCCAGGTAGCGTGCCGCCTGAGCCAGGATGCCGCGCAAGGCATTGGGTTCACGCACGAAGATGTTGGACATGACTTCGTCGCCCCAGTCTTCGGGGATTTCTTTCCAGCGCTGGTGAGCTTCTTGAAGAAAAGCCAGGTAGGCGCAGCCGTGCACCGCGAGCAACGGCCCCATACCGTAATCGGTCGGTTGCAGGATATCGAAGCCCAGGGTTTGCGCAGCCAGCAGCAGGTTGCGCGCTCGCTCGGGAACCTCTTGGGGCGTGCGCATCTGGCCGCGGGAGTAGTAGCTACGCGGGTGATGCAGGAGTTGTTCGGGGTGAAAAAACGTCTTCATGAGTTGCTCCTGAATAAACACAGCACCTGTGGGAGCTGGCTTGCCTGCGATGGCGGTGAATCAGGCAGTACATTGTTCTCTGACAGTCCGCTATCGCAGGCAAGCCAGCTCCCACAGGAGTACGGCGTCGGCCTTTAGAAATGAACATGCCCGGCGCGTTTCAAGACGGCGTTGAGCAAGACATCGGTACCCTGGCGCACATCGTCGGGCAAGACATCCTCGGCTTCGTTGTGGCTGAGGCCGCCGACGCAGGGGATGAAGATCATCGCGGTGGGGCAATAGCGCGCCAGGTGAATCGCATCGTGGCCGGCGCCGCTGACGATGGTCTGTTGGCTGTAGCCCAAGCCGTCCACCGCAGCCTGCACGCAAGCCACGCACTCGGCGTCGAACGGCGTGGCCGGGCTGATCCAGTGAGGCGTGATGGTGACGCTCAGGCCACGGTTGTCCGCGATAGCCTGCAGGCGTGCACGCACTTGCTGCTCCATGGCGTCGATGTCGGCGTCGCGGTGATGGCGAAGGTCGACGGTAAAATTGAGCAAGCCGGGGATGGTGTTGCGCGACGACTTGGCGATGCTCAGTTCACCCACAGTGGTGAGGCCCTGCGGGGCAAAATCGGCGGCGAGGTTTTCCAGGGCCTGGATCATTTTTGCCGCGCCGTACAGCGCATCTTTACGCAACGGCATCGGCGTGGTGCCAGCGTGCGCGGCCATGCCTTCGACCCGTACATCGAGCCAGCGAATCGCTTGACCACCGGTGACCACGCCGATGCTGTTGGCGTTGTCTTCCAGAATCGGGCCTTGCTCGATATGCGCTTCGAAATACGCATCCACTGCGCCACCCAACGGACGCTCACCGTTGTAGCCGGTGGTGCGCAACGCCTCGTTCACGCTGATACCGTCTACATCAGCGGTTGCCAGTGCCATGTCCAGGGCAAGCGTACCGGTGAACACCGCCGAGCCCAGCATCGCTGGGGTGAAACGGGCGCCCTCCTCGTTGGTCCACACTGCAATTTCCAACGGCTTGCGCGTCTGGATACCCTGGTCGTCGAGGCTGCGGATCACCTCCAGGCCAGCCAACACGCCGTACACCCCATCGAAGCGTCCGCCTTCGGGCTGGGTATCCAGGTGGCTGCCCATCATCACCGGGGCGGCGTCATTGTCGGTGCCCGCGCGGCGGGCGAACAGGTTGCCGATAGCATCCACGCTCAACGTCAGGCCGGCTGCTTTACACCAATGGCTGAACAGCTCACGACCGGCCTTGTCTTCGGCGCTCAACGCCAGGCGGCAGCTGCCACCGCGTGCGGTCGCGCCGATCTCGGCCATGTCCATCAGGCTACGCCACAGGCGCTCGCCATTAATCCTCAACATTGCTGACTCTCTCAACTGTGTGCCATTTCCAGGCGGTGGGCCGTGGCATGGCGGCGGGACAAGGCCAGCACGCACACCAACGAAACCGCCGCGATCACGCTGTAAAACACTGCCATCGGCCACCATTGGCCTAGGTATTGATGGGCCAGCCAGGTGCCGATCAACGGTGTCAGGCCGCCGGCCAGCGCGCCGCATACCTGGTAAGCCAGGGAGATCGCGGTGTAGCGCACACGGTTTTCAAACAGGCCGCTGACAAAACCTGCGATGACGGCGTAGAACGACGCCATGCACACCACCGCCAGGGCAATGCCGAGGATGATCAACGGTGCCTGAGCGCTGCTGACCAGGACGAACATCGGGTACGGCGAGGCCATTGCCAGCACACACATGGCGCACAGAAACCGCGTAGCGCCGACCTTCTCCGCCACCCAGGCGGCCAGCGGCTGAACGCAGAACTGAATAATGGCGACGAAGAACAGGCACTCCAGAATCAACGAGCGCGGCAGGTTAAGTTGCTGAGTGCTGTAGGCAATCATGAAGGTGTTAGTGAAATACACGCCGGCAATCCCCAACGTGTTGGCGCCAATGCACAACAACAATGGACGCCAAGCGGTCTTCAGCACTTCCAGCACGGGGGCTTGGTCCTGCTTGATCGCCCGCGCTTTTTCCGCCTGGGCCTTGTCTTCGAGGAACTCCGGAGACTCGTTCACACCCAGGCGAATCGCGAGGCCGACGACCAACAGCAAGGCACTGGCCAGGAACGGCAGGCGCCAGCCCCAGCTGAGCAGGTCTTCTTCAGGTAAACGAGTGACGGCACTGAACGCCAGCAAGGAAAGAATCAAACCGGCCGGGCTGCCCAACTGCGCGAAGGATGCAAAGAAATTACGCCGCCCTTTCGGTGCGTGCTCGCCAGCCATCAACACCGCCCCGCCCCACTCGCCGCCAACCGCAATACCCTGCACCACGCGTAACAGGATCAACAGCACTGGCGCGGCTGCGCCGATCTGGGCATAGGTCGGTAACAGGCCTATGCACACCGTGACCACGCCCATCATCACGAGGGTAATCACTAAGGATTTCTTGCGGCCGATGCGGTCGCCGATATGACCGAACACAATGCCGCCCAACGGCCGCGCAAAAAAGCCCACGGCGAAGGTGCCGAACGCGGCCATGGTGCTGAACAATTTATCATCGGAGGGGAAGAACAGCTGACCGAACACCAGCGCTGCAGCGGTGGCATAGATGTAAAAGTCATACCACTCGATCATGGTGCCGATAAAGGCGGCGGCCGCAGCACGGCGAGGCTGCGGCGAAGCGGAAGGCTTCATGGGGCTGGCTCCTTTGGTTATTTTTTTGGCAGGAGAAAGTCAAACCGGTGCGCTCTGGTGGCGCTCGTTAAACCCGATTTTTCGGCCAGGGGCTATGATTAGTCAATTTTCTATTTATTATCTTGATTATAAGAACTGCTTATTATCGAGCGCCGCCATGCCCGAATTCCGCCGCGATATTCACCCTCTGCTCAATGACCGCCTGGACTGGAACCTGCTGCGCACCTTCCGCGTGATCGGCCAGGAACTGAGCATCAGCCGCGCCGCCGCCCGCCTGCATCTGACGCAACCGGCCATCAGCCAGGCGCTCAAGCGCCTGGAAGAACAGTTGGATTGCCAGCTCATCCTGCGCCGAGGCCCGCGCTTCGTGCTCACCGAGGCCGGTGAGCAGATCTTCGCCATTGCCGGGGAGATTTACGGACAGGTTTCGCAGATGAGCAACGCTCTGCAAAAGCCGGGTGATGAAGTGATCGGCAAAGTGCGCCTGCTGATGATCAGTCGGATTAATTCCGACACTTTCGATGACTTTCTCGCAGGCTTTCATCGCGAACATCCGCGGGTCGATCTGGAAGTCGAAGTGATGCGCAGCTCCGACATTGTCGCCGCGTTGCTGGAAAAAACCGCGACCCTGGGGCTCAGCCTCAACCGCCGGCCACAACCGCGCCTGGAACAGCATCTGTTTCTGCGTCAGCGTTATGCGTTCTTTTGTGGAAAACACCACCCATTGTTCGGACGCACAGGGTTGGTCGAAGGGGATCTGCAATCGGAGAATTTCGTGAGTTTTACCAGCGACCAGATTGGCGGCATGTTGTCGCCGCTGACTATTTTCCGTGACCAGCAAGGGTTCGGTGGGCGGATCGTGGCGTCATCCTCCAGCCTGGAAGAAGTGCGGCGATTGGTCATTGCCGGGTTTGGCTTGGGCTGCTTACCCACTCATGTGGTGGCGGACGATGTGAAGAGCGGGCTGCTGTGGCGGTTGCCGCCGGATGAGGGGATTGCGGATGTGGATATTCATCTGCTGTGGAACCGGGAGCAGAAGTTGAGTCGGGCGGAGGGGGTGTTTATTGAGTGCCTTCTGGAACGGTTGACCGAAAAATGATTGCTCACATCGATAGCACTGATGATTACTATCGAAACGAGCGCCTGAACGATTGCCGACACTGATTCCTATAATCGCCCCACATTCCCTCCTCGCCTGGCTTCAGGCGACATTCCTCCCGGACCCCAATCCCATGCCAAGCGCGAGCCAGGCCCCTAGCGGCCTTCCCGAACATAATCAACAAAGCGTCAAACAGCAGTGGCTGGCGATTCTTTCGGTCGCCGTGGGTGCCTTCGCACTGGTGACCAGTGAATTCCTGCCGGTGGGCGTACTCAACGACGTCGCCAGCGACCTGGGCATCAGTGCCGGTCACGCCGGATTGATGGTCACATTACCCGGCATCATGGCCGCCCTCGCCGCGCCGTTTCTGTCGGTCAGCATTGGCGCCATGGACCGTCGCTATCTGCTGATTGGCCTGACACTGGTGATGATCATCGCCAACTCGGTGGTGGCCTTCGCCACCGATTTCAGCCTGCTGCTGTTCGGCCGTGTATTGCTCGGCATCAGCATCGGCGGCTTCTGGGCCACGGCCATTGCCCTCAGCGGGCGGCTGGCGCCCAAAGGCGTGGGCGTAGCAAAGGCCACCTCGATCATCATGATGGGCGTGACCCTGGCCACCGTGTTGGGCGTGCCGGTAGGTACATGGCTCAGCGGCCTGATGGGCTGGCGGATGACCTTCCTGGTCACGGCGTTGGTGGGCATTCCGGTGCTGTTGGCGCAAATCTTCCTGCTGCCGCGACTCACCCCTGAGAAAGCCATTCAGATCCGTGACCTGCCGGCTTTGTTTATCAACCCACAAGCACGGGTCGGGTTGATCGCCGTGCTGCTGATCGGCCTGGCGCACTTTGCGGCGTATACCTATGTTGCACCGTTTTTCAAACACAGCTCCGGCTTCGACGGCCCCACGATTGGCTCGCTGTTGTTGCTGTATGGCGTGGCTGGAGTGCTGGGCAATATATTCGCTGGCTTTGCCGCCAACCGCAGCGTACGCAACACCCTGCTGCTGGTCGCGCTGATGATCGGTACCAGCACTGCACTGTTCCCCTACTTCGCCACCGGTATGACCGGCGCGGCGATGCTGATCGCCCTCTGGGGCTTCGCCTTCGGCGCGTTCCCGGCCTGCGCCAGCATCTGGATGTTTGTGGTGGCGCCCAAGGATGTAGAACGCGGCATGCCACTGTTTGTGGCGCTGTTTCAGGTGATCATCGCCCTGGGTTCATTCTTTGGCGGGCGGATCGTCGACCAAATGGGCAGCTCGGTATTGTTGAGCCTGGCCACGGTGTTGGTGGGGTTCGGGTTTGCGACCGTGCTGGTGTTGGGGCGCAAGGTGAGTAATAGCCTGGTGGCGCAGCCTGCCTGACCGAACTGCATGCGCAAAAAAGCCTGCTGAGCGTTGAGTTCAGCAGGCTTTTTTCGTTTCGGGAGCAGGTATTTATTTGGCCGTGGAGAAATCACGCTCGAGGACAGCATCCACCAAGGCTTGCGCGTTCTCGATCAATTGAGCCAGGGTCATGATCACGGGCGACTGCGTGCTGGCTGGATCTTCGGCGCATTGATAGGCGGTTTGAAGGGCGGATGAGCTGTACGCGGGTTGACAGACCGGAAACGTGGAAACCCGGCGCACCCGAAGATGCCCCACGCACAGCCGCCATAACAAATGGGCACAGACAGACGCCTGGAACCAGTTTGGGGATGCACAGAGATCGCACGTTATTCGGCCTGTCAAAACCGGTCGCCATGAGGGCGACGGCGGAAGGTTAGCGCCCTACCCCAGCCAACGCAACCCTGCTCGAAAACCGCCGAACCCGCATAACGTAAGCACCTGTTTCGGAAAAGCTTGGTAACCAGAATGCCCACAGGGAACCTTGTGCGCATAAGCCTGCGAGCTAGTCTCAAAAAGTCGCCGCCGTGGCGACATACTGTCAAGGATGCTGATATGCCAACGAGATATCGCGATGCAGTCACAGGTGAATACGTAACCGAGCAAGAGGCGAAGAAAAGACCAAGGGAAACGGTGAAAGAAACCGATAAAAAGCGCCCGGCGAAGCCGACGGCCAAAAAGTAGGATCAACAGATGAGAGCGACTGCCGTATGTCCAGACAAACTTGCCAATGAAACCCGATTGCTCCAATGTAATGACCAACGTCATTACACAAGGAGCTATCCCTTGGCATCTATCAACATCCGTATCGATGACGACCTGAAAACTCGCGCCTACCTGGAGCTGGAGAAGCTCGGTGTCACCCCTTCCGAACTAATACGCCAGGCGCTGCAATATGTTGCCGAGCGCGGCCAGTTGCCATTTAAGCCTGTGCTGATGACTGAAGAGGATGAAGCCTTGATGGCGACCGTACGCGAGCGTCTTGCATCGCCTCAACGCGTGAGGGTTTCTTTGGATGACCTATAGCCTTGATTTTGATGCGCGTGCATTGAAGGAATGGCAAAAACTCGGAGACACCCCTCCGTCAGCAACTCAAAAAGAAGCTAGTCGAAATCCTGAACAACCCACGTATTGAAGCTAATCGCCTCCATAGCCTGCCTGACTGCTACAAGATCAAACTGCGTAGTAGCGGGTACAGGCTGGTGTATCAAGTGATCGATCAGGAAATTACGGTGTTCGTGGTCGCCGTTGATAAACGTGAGCGTGATCAAGCTTATCGCAAAGCGTCTGAGCGCCTTGAACAGCGCTAGGCGGGACTACAATAAATCCCTGAAGCAGCCGTTAATAACGGCTGGAAACGAAAAAGCCCCGCAGCTTATTCAGCTACGGGGCTTTTTCTATGTAATGGCGGAGAGATAGGGATTCGAACCCTAGGTACCGGTGAAGGTACAACGGATTTCGAATCCGTCCCATTCGGCCACTCTGGCATCTCTCCAACGGCGCGCATCATAACAGCATGATTGATGGATGCAAAGCGCCGAAGCGATTTTTTTCCGTGCTATCAGATGCTTGCGTCGATTACAGCGGTACGCCGAGGCGCTTGGCGACTTCTTCGTAGGCTTCGATCACGTCACCGAGGCCCTGGCGGAAGCGGTCTTTGTCCATCTTCTTCTTGGTGTCCTTGTCCCACAGGCGGCAGCCATCCGGGCTGAATTCGTCGCCCAGGACGATGGAGCCGTCGTGGAACACGCCGAATTCGAGCTTGAAGTCCACCAGCAACAGGCCTGCGTCGTCGAACAGCTTGGTCAGCACGTCGTTGACCTTGAGGGACAACTCCTTCATGCGCGCCAGTTGCTCAGCGGTGCCCCAGCCGAACGCCACAACGTGGGATTCGTTGATGAACGGGTCGCCCTTGGCGTCGTCCTTCAGGAACAGTTCAAACGTGTAAGGGTTGAGCTTGAGGCCCTCTTCCACGCCCAGGCGCTTGACCAGGCTGCCGGCGGCGTAGTTACGCACGACGCATTCCACCGGGATCATGTCGAGCTTCTTGACCAGGCACTCGTTGTCGCCCAGCAGTTTGTCGAATTGGGTCGGGATACCGGCCGCTTCGAGTTTCTGCATGATGAAGGCGTTGAACTTGTTGTTCACCATGCCTTTGCGATCCAGCTGTTCGATGCGCTTGCCGTCGAACGCCGACGTGTCGTTGCGAAACAGCAGGATCAGGCGGTTGGCGTCGTCGGTCTTGTATACCGACTTGGCTTTGCCGCGGTAGAGTTCTTCACGTTTTTCCATGATGGGCTCCGCTTTGAGTAAGGTGGGCTAGGCGATGTGTCGCCAGTCGAGCCCTGAATCTTGATCGGCCAGTTGCAGCCAGTCCGGGTCGCACCCGAGGGTGTCGACAAAACATTGCCGGGCAAGCGTCGGCAGGTTGTTCTTGCTGCTGAGGTGAGCCAGGACCAGGTGTTGCAGGTCTTGCCAGCCCAACTCATACACCAGGTATGCCGCCTGGTGGTTGTTCAAATGTCCCAGCTCGCCGCCCACCCGCTGCTTGAGAAAGTAAGGGTAGTGACCGCGCGCCAGCATATCCCTGCAGTGGTTGGACTCGATCATCAAGGCATCGAGGTCCCGGTAACCGTCCAGCACCCTGGCACAATAGGAACCCAGGTCGGTCAGCACGCCGAAACGCCGCTGGCCGTCACTGAATACGTATTGCGTGGGCTCCTGGGCATCGTGGGCCACCGCGATGACATTGATGCTCAGGGCACCGATTTGCAGTTGCTCGCCATCGGCCAGAAAACCTGTCGGCTCAATGGGTTTGCGCATCCCGCGCAATGTGCCACGACTCAAGTACACCGGCAGATTGTAGCGCCGAGACAGTAAACCCACGCCATG
The DNA here is from genome assembly GCF_021609545.1 of Pseudomonas sp. PA-1-6B. NCBI lineage: Bacteria > Pseudomonadati > Pseudomonadota > Gammaproteobacteria > Pseudomonadales > Pseudomonadaceae > Pseudomonas > Pseudomonas sp. PA-1-6B. Next base: position 44,777 of record NZ_WJZM01000037.1, on the reverse strand, counting down.
CACATGGTCGGCATGTTCGTGGGTTACCAGAATCGCGCTCAGTTGCGTGGGGTGAACCCCCAGGCGTAACAGGCGCCGCTCGGTTTCTCTTAACGAGAAACCACAATCGACCAGCACGTACGTGTCGTTATGGGCGACCAGCGTACCGTTCCCTTGGCTACCGCTGCCGAGAACGGCAAAACGCATCGGATCAGCCCAGGTTGTCTTGAATCACGCCCAACACTTTGCGCGCTGTTTCAGCTGGCGCGACGGTGTTGATGTTCTTCTCGACGGTGACTTGCACGCTTTCGCCCACCTTGCTCAAACGAACCTGGTAACGCTCGGCACGGGTTTCGATCTCTTCCTTGGTCGGCGCGCTGCCGAACAATTTGCCGAAGAAACCTGGCTCATCGTCTTTCTTCTCGGCCTTTTCAGCCACGTTGATGTAGTACAGGCCCAGGCTGCGGTTGATGTCTTCAACGCGCCAAGGGCCCTGCTCCAACGCACGGCCAACACTGGCCCAGGCACGGTCGAGGTCTTCACCCAGGTTCAGCACGACGTTACCGCTGCCGTCTTCGGTGAGGCTGACGCGGCTAGGGGTGTCGTAGTCACGGGCGGCGAGCAGGGAAACGGAACCGCCCTTCTCGGAGATACGGCTCATGCTGGCCAGCATCTCGTCGACCAGCGCGGCGTCGACGCCGGTGTTAACCGAGCGCGGCGTGAAGTCGACGTCAGCCGTGCTGCCGGCAGGCCGCTCGGCGCTGACTACATAGACTTCGCTGGTATTGCGCTGCACGCCGGGCTCGATGCGTACACGCACACGGGCTTCACTGTCGGCGGCTACACCGCCCGCCAGCAGGCGCTGGGCCATGTTGGCGGACAGCTCGCGACCTTGCTGCCATGCGGTGGTGAACTCACCGGTCTGCGGGCGTTGCTGGTCGAGGCGGAAACCGTTGTCCTGGAAGAACTGCACCGCCACCGGCCAGACTTCGGCAGGCGGACGCTGAGCCACGATCCAGCGGTTGTCGCCGCTTTTCTGCAGGCTGTAGTCGCTGGCATCGGCCACGGCCATAATCGGCTGTGGGCGCGGCACTACGTACTCACCCTTGACCGTGTCGTCGGCGACGTTGCGTGGAATCGGCAACAATGGGTCAAGGCGCTTGGCGACATTGACATCAGGCGGCAGTTGCATCGGTTTGGTTGCTTGCGCTTCCAGGTAATCGCTGCCGCGGTCACGGAAGTAGCCTTCCGGGCCCCATACCCAACCGCAGCCACTGGTGCTGGAGATAATCAAGGCAAGTGCGGAAAGTCCGGCCAATCGCTTCATGCGTAGTGCTTCCTCAATTAAACCAGGACGCCGGACTGGCGCAGGGCCTGTCGCAGCGGTTCGTGACAGGCTTCGCTGAGGGGGGTGAGCGGCAGACGGATACCGTCCGGCATCAGGCCCATCTCAAACAGCGCCCACTTCACGGGAATAGGATTGGATTCGATAAACAGTGTCTTGTTGAGCGGCATCAGCTTTTCGTGGATGGCGCGAGCGGTGGCTGCATCGCCCGCGATGGCGGCGGCACACATATCGCTCATGGCGCGCGGGGCCACGTTGGCGGTCACGGAGATATTGCCCTTGCCACCCAGCAGGATCAGCTCGACAGCGGTGGCGTCGTCACCGGAATACACCAGGAAGTCGCTGCTCACGCCGGCCAGGATGTCCTTCGCGCGCTGCAGGTCGCCAGTGGCTTCCTTGATGCCGATGATGTTCGGCACGGTGGACAGGCGGATCACGGTCTCGGCCTTCATATCGCACGCGGTGCGACCCGGTACGTTGTAGAGGATCTGCGGGATCTGAACGGCTTCGGCGATAGCTTTGAAGTGCTGGTACAAGCCTTCCTGGGTCGGCTTGTTGTAGTACGGGGTTACCAGCAGGCAAGCGTCGGCGCCAGCCTTCTTGGCGTTCCTGGTCAGCTCGATCGCTTCACGCGTCGAGTTGGCGCCCGTACCGGCGATCACGGCAATGCGGCCCGCAACGCGCTTGACCACGAACTCGATCACCTGGATGTGTTCTTCCACATCGAGGGTGGCCGATTCACCTGTGGTGCCGACCGCCACAATGGCGTTGGTGCCCTCTTGCAGGTGGAAGTCCACCAGTTTGCCCAGGCTGTCCCAGTCGAGACGACCTTGTGCATCCATGGGTGTGACCAGTGCCACCATACTGCCCGCAATCATGCAACCGCTCCTGCCGGAAAAAGAGAGCCGTAATGGTACTGGCGCCAAGATGCTTGTACAAGCGAAGTACCGCGTGAGGATGCGTTCTGGCGCAACTAAACGTCGGGCAATGACATCATCGGGCCAAAGGACCGCCCGAAGCCGGCTGATCACGCAATGAAAACGCCACCTCCTAGCCCTTGGCGACGCTTTTCGCTACCCTTGATCCTTTGATCGATACAGCCCACACGGTATCGACCGCTCATCGCTTTAGGAAGGCTGCATGTCCACCCCCACAGTTCGCGAACAATTCCTTGTTATCAGTGCCCTCGGCGCCAACCCCATGGAGCTGACCAACGTCCTGTGCCGCGCCAGCCATGAGAACCGCTGCGCCGTCGTGACCTCCCGCCTGACCCGCCACGGCGAGTGCAGTGCGCTGGTCCTGCAGATTTCTGGCTCCTGGGATGCCTTGGCACGCCTTGAAACCGGCCTGCCGGGCCTGGCCAAAAAGCACGACTTTACCGTTAACGTGGTGCGCAGCGCCGCCCTGGAAAATCGCCCACAGGCTTTGCCTTACGTGGCCTACGTCAGCTCGGCCTACCGTTCGGACATCGTCAACGAGCTGTGCCAGTTCTTTATCGACCATAACGTCGAGCTGGAAAACCTGACCTGTGACACCTACCAGGCGCCACAAACCGGCGGCACCATGCTCAATGCCACCTTTACCGTGACCTTGCCGGCCGGCGTACAGATCAGTTGGCTGCGCGACCAGTTCCTCGATTTCGCCGATGCCCTGAACCTCGACGCCTTGATCGAACCATGGCGCCCACAGAACCCCATGTAAGGAAGTACCTCTCTATGCCGGTAGCCATCGACACACCCGTGGCCGATTTCGAGGCCCAGGCCACCAGCGGCCAGACTTTCAGCCTCGCGGCCCTCAAGGGCAAGCAAGTGGTGATCTACTTTTACCCGAAGGACAGCACCCCAGGCTGCACTACCGAAGGCCAGGGTTTTCGTGACCAGTACGCCGCGTTCAAGGCCGCTAATACCGAAGTGTTCGGCGTGTCGCGTGACAGCGTGAAGTCCCACGAAAACTTCAAGGGCAAACAAGAGTTTCCTTTCGAGCTGATCAGCGATAAGGACGAAGCGGTCTGCAAGCTGTTTGACGTGATCAAGTTGAAGAAGCTGTATGGCAAGGAATACCTGGGTGTGGATCGCAGCACATTCCTGATCGACAGCCAAGGCGTGCTGCGTCAGCAATGGCGCGGCGTGAAAGTGCCAGGGCATGTCGATGCCGTGTTGGCGGCAGCGCAGGCGCTGAATAAGGCCTGATTCTGCGTCGATAAGGCCATCAGCCCTTGCGCAACCAATAACGGTACACACCCTCGGCGGCGTCTTCATGCTCCAGGGTGTGGCCGGCCAGCTTGGCAAAGGTGCGAAAATCACGCTGGGAGCCGGCGTCGGTGGCAATCACCTTGAGCACCTTACCGCTGGCCATTTTATTGAGCTCCAGCTTGGCCTTGAGCAACGGTAAAGGGCAGTTCAGACCGCTGGCGTCGAGTTCGGCGTCACAGGCTACAACGTCGGTCATGGTGCTACTCCAGGCAAACATTCGGGCCGCTTAGAATATCTGGTCCCAAGCTCAGTGTCCGGCTACAGTAAGCTCTTTGTCGAAAGGCTTTGTGCATGACTTTTTTGCGCCCTACCCTGCTGACGCTAGCCTGCCTGCTGGCCTCCCCGGCCTTCGCTGACGACCTGCCGTCACTTGGTGATGCCAGTTCTGCCATTGTCTCGCCGCAACAGGAATACCAACTGGGCCGCGCCTGGCTTGCTTACCTGCGCGGCCAGGTTTCGCAACTCAATGATCCGCAACTCAAGGATTACGTTGAAACCAGCGTGTACAAGCTGGTGGAGACCAGCCAGGTCAATGACCGGCGCCTGGAATTCATCCTGATCAACAGCCCACAGCTCAACGCCTTTGCGGCTCCCGGTGGGATCGTCGGGGTCAACGGCGGCCTGTTTCTCAATGCACAGACCGAAGGCGAATACGCGTCGGTAATGGCCCACGAACTGGCGCACTTGTCTCAGCGTCACTTTGCCCGAGGCGTGGAAGCGCAATCACGCATGCAACTGCCGATGATGGCCGCCCTGCTTGGCGGCATTATCGCCGCCGCTGCGGGTGCCGGCGATGCCGGTATCGCCGCGATTGCCGGCTCACAAGCCGCCGCGATCCAGGAACAGCGCCGCTTCTCTCGACAGAACGAGCAAGAGGCCGACCGCATCGGCATCCTCAACCTGGAGAAAGCCGGCTACGACCCGCGCTCCATGCCCACGATGTTCGAACGGCTGATGCGCCAATACCGCTTCGACGCCAAGCCACCGGAGTTCCTGCTGACTCACCCGGTAACCGAATCGCGTATCGCCGACACCCGCAACCGCGCCGAACAAGCCAAACCTGGCGGCAAGGAAGACAGCCTGCGCTATCAACTGATTCGCGCACGGGTGCAGCTCAAGTACGAAGACACACCAGGCCTGGCCGCCAAGCGCTTCCAGGCGCAGCTGGATGAGAACCCTAAAAATGACGTAGCGCGTTATGGCCTGGCCATCGCTCAGATCAAGGGTACTCAACTCAAGGAAGCGCGGGAAAGCCTGGCGCCGCTGTTGGCCAAGGCGCCCAACGACATTACCTACAACCTGGCCCAAATCGAACTGGACATCACCAGCAACCGCATGCCGGATGCGCAGCAACGTACCGACCGCATGCTCACCCAGTACCCCAGCAACTATCCTCTGAACCAGGTGCGGGTAGACCTGCTGCTTAAACAGAACCGTACCGCCGATGCAGAAAAGGCACTGGATGGGCTGCTCAAGTCGCGACCGGACGATCCGGACGTGTGGTATCAGGTCGCCGAGACTCGCGGCTTGTCCGGTAACATCATTGGCCTGCATCAGGCTCGCGCCGAGTATTTCGCATTGGTGGGGGATTTCCAGCAAGCCATCCAGCAGTTGGACTTTGCCAAGCGGCGCGCCGGCAATAACTTCCCGTTGTCCTCACGCATCGACGCCCGTCAGCGTGAGCTGATCGAACAGGAGCGCTTGGTGAAAGGCATGATGAGCTGAACCCGCCGCCCACAAAAAAGCCCCGCTGCCGTTAACCGGCAGCGGGGCTTTTTTATAGGTCTAGCGGATTACTCGGCCAGTTTGAAGGTAATGAAGCTGGCACGGCCTTGACGCAGGACGCGCATCGACACCGAGCGATTCTTCGGCAACGCCTTGGCGATGTCGGCGAATTCCTTGGTGGTATCGATCGCCTGGTTGTTCAAGTGGGTGATCACGTCACCCGGTTGCAGGCCGATCAAGGCGGCTGGGCCGTCCTGAACTTCCTTGATCACTACACCGCTTTGCAGGTCGAAGGTTTTCTTCTGCTCGGCGGTCAGTTCAACGACGGCGATACCCAAGCGGTTACTGCTGCGCTCGGCGCCTGGCTTGGCGTTGCCCAGGGCGTCCAGGGTCGCGCCTTCTTCCGGAATTGCCCCAACGGTCAATTCGACGTTCTGGCGCTTGCCGTCACGAATCACTTCCAGCTTGGCTTTGCCGCCGGCCTTGAGCGCGCCGACCAAGTGTGGCAAGTCCGCCGACATGATGATCGGCTGGCCGTTCATGCTCAGGATGACGTCACCGACTTTCAGGCCGCCTTTGGCCGCAGGGCCATTGTCCTGAATCTGCGCCACCAGGGCACCGGCCGGCTTGTCGAGACCGAAGGACTCAGCCAGGTCCTTGTTCACTTCCTGGATTACCACACCCAACCAGCCGCGGCTGACCTTGCCGCCGCTTTTGAGCTGATTGGAGACGTCCATGGCTACATCGATCGGGATCGCGAAGGACACGCCCATGAAGCCACCGGAGCGGGTGTAGATCTGCGAGTTGATCCCCACCACTTCGCCGGCCAGGTTGAACAGCGGGCCACCGGAGTTGCCCGGGTTGATCGGCACGTCGGTCTGGATGAACGGCACGTAGTTTTCGTTTGGCAGGCTGCGACCGATGGCGCTGACGATGCCTTGGGTAACGGTGTGGTCAAAGCCGAACGGAGAACCGATCGCGACCACCCACTGACCGGCCTTCAGGTCCTGGGACTTGCCCAGTTTAAGCACCGGCAAGTCCTTGCCATCGATTTTGAGCAAAGCCACGTCGGAACGTGGATCGGTGCCAATCAGCTTGGCCTTGAGTTCACTGCGGTCCGCCAGGCGCACGAGAATCTCGTCGGCATCGGCAATCACGTGGTTGTTGGTGAGGATGTAACCGTCAGGCGAAATGATGAAGCCGGAGCCCAGGGACTGGGCTTCGCGCTGGCCACCGCCGCCACGAGGAGAGCGAGGTTGCGGCATCCCGCGTTCGAAGAACTCGCGCAACATGGGCGGCAAGCCTTCCAGGTCGGGCATCTGCTGGTTCGAGACTTTGCGATCCGGCAGCTTCTGCGTGGTACTGATGTTCACCACGGCAGGCGAGGCCTGCTCCACCAGTTGGGTGAAGTCAGGCAGCTCGACCGCTTGCGCAGGTAAGGCCTGGCCCAGCACCAGCACTGTGGCGACTATGGATAAGTAAGACTTCAAACGTGGTATCGACATACAGCTCCCGTTACGACGAGCAGGGTTAAGCGACAGGGTTCAATAAACGCCGGATACTGCGAGCGGCATTTTTGTTCCGCGAACAAACAAGGCCAGAGCCAACAAACCCTGACCTATAAAAAACATGGGAAGTTTTTGCAAGTGAAAATGCTGATCCAGAGATTTCATACGCCCAGCACCCAACGAAATTCGGGCCCAGATTGATAGACCAGGATGAACATAAGATTAACAATCTCAGGGCTTGGCGGCGGCCTTTTCACCACGCACCGACAACGCGATACGTTCAGCTGTGCCGATGGGAATTTCGCCCACCACCGTGACCATCATTTCGCCATCTACCGTATTCAAACGCCGGGATACTGCCACGGTCGGCCCAAGCTGAGCGCGGGTTTCATTCACATCAGCGCCGTTGGCTGACTCAAGAAACACCGAAAAACGCGCGAGCCCATCGTCATACATCAGGCTGTCGACGGTAGATTTCGTTTGGGCATCTTTGCGCGTAGCGCTGCTGATCTGTTGGAAACCAGGCGGTAGCCAGTCCAGATGCCACCTTTGCGTGGTAGACAGCTCAGGTGCTTTAGCGGCGGACATCGTTACCGGCGAACAGTCGCCGCTGGGCTGCAAGTCCTGGTCAGAAGGAATGGCCGAAGCATCCAGACGGGTAAACTGAAAACGCTCCAACAACTGCCCTTGGTCATTCAGCAGCAAGGATTTAAGCGGCAGCGCAGTTTCACGGTCCAGGTGTAATTCAAACCCATAACGGTAGGGATCACGCGGGCTGATCGACACAATCACCGCATGACGGCCGGCCACGCGCGATTTGCCAATAACGGCCAGGTCATAGAATAAAGTGAGTTTTTTTGGATCAAGAATACGCGAGGGTGCCTCAGGTGACTGACCGAGACCAGCCGCCAATGTGCCACTGACACATTGTGCCCGACCATCAACCCTGACCGCTTCCTGGGCGGAGCCGTCAAGTTGCAACAAGCGTTCACGGACATGACCATTCTGGACACGGTGCCAGATGTCATGGGTAGAAAAACTGCCGTTACGTTCGTAGACAAACGTACCTTCAAAGCTTTGCTGCTGCTCTGCACGCCCAAGTCGAGTCAGCCAGTCTTGGGCTTCATCGGCATGGGCGGATAGTGCAAACCAACTACTGAGCAAAAGCGTAAGGAGCGGTATGGCGCGCATAGGGCTCCTTAGCGAATCAGCGGTTTTCCTGGCTTGCTGCACGAGCGTATGGCAGAGCGCTGTCAGTGCCTTTGGCAGCCGATTCCTGCGCATGTTGACGCAGGTAGCCTGGAAGGCGCTGATCCTGCCAGCCGGATTGCCCCTGAAGTACACCATTAGCCATAGGGCCGGTGGTATCAGTGCTTTCCTTGTAGCCAGCCAGCACGGCCGGACCTTTGACTTGCGGACCGGCCATGACCGGTTGCTGAGTCTGTTGGGCCAGCTCGTTGCCTGCGATCTCGTCCTGATTGTACAGGCGAACACCAGCCAAAACAGCAACGGTCACCGAAGCGGCCACTGCCAGACGACCCAGGCTGCGCCACGGACCACGCGAGGCTTTTGCCGGAACGGCTTCATCAGCCAGTGCAGCAGAAACGGCCGCAGCAATATCCAGACGAGGGATTAGGAGATCCTTGTGCATCACCGCCCGAGCGACTTGGTAACGAGACCAGGTATCACGGGTTTCGGCGTCATCAAATGCGTTGAGCACTCGACGAAGTTCCAGTTCATCCGCTTCGTTATCCATCACTGCGGACAGCGATTCCTGCAGGGCATCACGACTCATGGCGGTTCCTCTCTTGGCTGTCGCCGCTGTCTTTAGTTTTCCTGCAACAACGGTTGCAAGGCTTTGTCGATGGCTTCCCGGGCCCGGAAAATCCGCGACCTCACAGTCCCCACCGGACATTGCATGACGCTCGCAATGTCTTCGTAACTCAGACCATCGAATTCACGTAAAGTTAACGCCGTACGCAAATCTTCTGGCAGTTGCTGAATAGTGCGATGGACGGTGCCTTCGATCTCGTCGCGCAGCAATGCACGCTCCGGCGACTCGAGATCTTTGAGGCCGTGATCACCATCGTAGAATTCAGCATCTTCTGAACTGACATCACTGTCTGGTGGGCGGCGACCGCGTGACACCAGATAGTTTTTCGCCGTGTTGATGGCGATGCGGTATAGCCACGTGTAAAACGCACTGTCACCGCGGAAATTTCCAAGTGCACGGTAAGCCTTGATAAAGGCTTCCTGCGCAACGTCCTGCGCTTCATGGGTGTCGTGCACAAACCGCACGATCAACCCGAGAATTTTGTGCTGGTATTTCAGCACTAGCAGATCAAATGCTCGCTTATCACCGCGCTGTACGCGCTCGACCAGCTGCTGATCCTCTTCCTGGGTTAGCATGAACACTCCTCGTTGTACTTGAAGGAGGCTTGCATAACTAAACGATCAGGCTTGCAAACATAGACTCGGGCTTTTCGCAAAAGTTCTCCCCCTTCAAGCAAGTTTCCGGCATGCACTGATTTGGCACACACGAAAAACGCAGCACGGTCGGTGCCGGCTGCGCGAATAATCTTGTCGCCGGTTTCGTGACGCGTCCAATGCTCCCGACGGGCCAATAAACTCAACGTTTTCCCAGCTTTCGGGCAACCTGCTATTGAGTCGGGGCTTATGCAAAAAGTTCCCGTCCCGCCAACCGGCCGTTTCCCAAAGCTGCGCAGCATAATCTCACAATGCCACGAAGGCGTGGCTATTGTGCCGCTCCACCCCTCTATATACTAGTGGCCCGTGTGACCCTTTGATTCGCCGATCCAGGCGTACTGTTTGCGCCCCCCCTTTGGATCGCTTTTTGCGGAATCCGTCAAATGAGCCAACAGTTTCAACACGATGTCCTCGTAATCGGTAGCGGCGCCGCCGGCTTGAGCCTGGCCCTGACCCTGCCCAGCCATTTGCGTATAGCGGTTTTGAGCAAAGGCGACCTGGCCAACGGCTCGACCTTCTGGGCCCAGGGCGGCGTTGCTGCGGTGCTGGACGACACAGACACCGTGCAATCCCACGTCGAAGACACCCTTAACGCCGGCGGTGGCCTGTGCAACGAAGACGCCGTGCGCTTCACCGTCGAGCACAGCCGGGAAGCCATCCAATGGTTGATCGACCAAGGTGTACCCTTCACCCGCGATGAACATGCCGGCAGCGACGACGGTGGCTTTGAGTTCCACCTGACCCGCGAAGGCGGCCACAGCCATCGCCGAATCATTCACGCCGCCGATGCCACCGGGGCCGCGATTTTCAAGACCCTGCTCGACCAGGCCCGCCAACGTCCAAATATCCAATTGCTGGAGCAGCGCGTCGCCGTCGACCTGATCACCGAAAAACGCCTGGGCCTGCCGGGCGAACGCTGCCTGGGCGCCTACGTACTCAACCGCACCAGCGGTGAAGTCGATACCTACGGCGCACGCTTCACCATTCTCGCCTCGGGCGGCGCCGCCAAGGTCTACCTCTATACCAGCAACCCCGACGGTGCCTGCGGCGACGGCATTGCGATGGCCTGGCGCTCGGGCTGCCGGGTCGCCAACCTGGAGTTCAACCAATTCCACCCCACGTGCCTGTACCACCCGCAGGCCAAGAGCTTCCTGATCACCGAAGCCCTGCGCGGCGAAGGCGCACATTTGAAGCTGCCCAATGGCGAACGCTTCATGCAGCGCTTCGACCCACGCGCCGAGCTGGCACCACGCGATATCGTCGCCCGCGCCATCGACCACGAAATGAAGCGCCTGGGTATCGACTGCGTGTACCTGGACATCAGCCACAAGCCCGAAGCCTTCATCAAGACCCACTTCCCGACCGTCTACGAACGCTGCCTGACCTTCAATATCGACATCACCAAAGGCCCGATCCCCGTGGTACCGGCCGCGCACTACACCTGCGGTGGCGTGATGGTCGATCAGCATGGCCGCACCGACGTGCCGGGCCTGTATGCCATCGGCGAAACCAGCTTCACAGGCCTGCACGGCGCCAACCGCATGGCCAGCAATTCATTGCTTGAATGCTTCGTGTATGCGCGCTCGGCGGCAGCGGACATTCTTGAGCAACTGCCGCGCATCCCGGTACCGGCCGCCCTGCCCCGCTGGGACGCGAGCCAGGTCACCGATTCGGACGAGGATGTGATCATCGCCCACAACTGGGACGAGCTGCGGCGCTTCATGTGGGACTATGTGGGCATCGTGCGCACCAACAAACGCCTGCAACGGGCGCAACATCGGGTGCGCTTGCTGCTGGATGAGATCGACGAGTTCTACAGCAATTATAAGGTCAGCCGCGACCTGATCGAGTTGCGCAACCTGGCCCAAGTGGCCGAGCTGATGATCCGGTCGGCCATGGAGCGAAAGGAAAGCCGCGGCCTGCATTACACCCTTGACTACCCACAGATGCTGCCCGAAGCCCGGGACACTATCCTGGTGCCAACCACCTACGGCGGCTGAACTTCAGGCGTACCCGCAGGCGCCGGTGCACATCGGCCGCCTGCGCATCCTTTGGCACGCAGATTGACCGCACCCGCCACTCACCCTGCACCCGGTAACGCAACACCACGATCAGCGGCAACGCCAGGCTGTCGGGCCGCAGTTGCACAGGATGCCAGCCGCGTGCGGCGCTCCATAATTGCCAGCCATCGTCGTCACGGCGCAGGCCACGAATCGACGAACGGTGAGTGAGCAGGATTTGCCGCGGCAATACCCAGGCACAATGAGCCAGGCATAGCAGGATGCCAAGGCTTGAATAAGGCAGGTCGAGAGCCAGCAGGCTGCTCAGCGCGACCAGCTGGGCAAGGACATAGGCCGCCAGCAACAGCCGTGAGGCCTGCCAGCGGCATTCGAAACGATTACTTGGGCTGGACACGATCCAGGATCATCCGAACCATGCGCTGCAGCTCCGGGTCTTCGGATTCGGCGCGCTCCATGAACCAGCCAAACATGTCCTGGTCTTCGCACTCGAGCAACCTGACGTAGAGGTCGCGGTCCACCTGATTGAGCGTCGCGTATACCTCTTTGGTGAAAGGCACCAGCAACACATCCAGCTCCAGCATGCCGCGACGGCTGTGCCAGTAGAGGCGATTGATTTCTACATCTTCGACCATGGAGCCCTCCTAAAATAGAGCGCAAGTATACAGCCCCGACGACACTGGAACAGTCGGCTTTGGTCGCCCTATATGGAAACTATGCATTTGCCGGACGCCCCTCTATGATGCACCCATGACTTTTTGACCTGCGATGACCCATGGCTGACTCCGCTTTTTTCTGCTCCCTGTCCCACGAAGGCGTTCTCGCCGTCCGCGGCTCTGATGCTGCCAAGTTCCTGCAGGGCCAACTGACCTGCAACCTCAATTACCTGAGTGATACCCAGGCCAGCCTGGGCGCGCGCTGCACGCAAAAAGGCCGGATGCAGTCGAGCTTCCGCATCCTGCTGCAGGGTGATGGCGTACTCCTGGCCATGGCCACCGAGTTGCTTGAGCCGCAGTTGGCGGATCTGAAAAAGTACGCGGTGTTCTCCAAATCCAAGCTCACCGACGAAAGCGCTGCCTGGGCGCGCTTCGGCCTGGTGAACGCAGACGCGGCCTTGACCGATCTAGGCCTGGAACTGCCGGTCGAGACCGACAGCGTGGCACGCAACGGGGCATTGATCGCCGTCCGCGTTTCCCCGGGCCGCGCCGAACTCTGGGTACCTGCCGAACACGCCGACGCCGTGCGCAGCCAATTGGCCGCGCAGTTGCAACAAGCTGAATTGAATGCCTGGCTGCTTGGCCAGATCCGTGCCGGTATCGGCCAAGTGATGCCCCAGACGCGCGAGCTGTTCATTCCGCAGATGCTCAACCTGCAGGCTGTGGGCGGCGTCAGCTTCAAGAAAGGCTGCTACACCGGCCAGGAAATCGTCGCGCGCATGCAGTACCTGGGCAAACTCAAGCGGCGCCTGTATCGCCTGAGCCTGGAGGCCGACGAACTTCCTGAGCCAGGCACTCCGTTATTTTCCCCAAGCCATAACAGCGCGATCGGCGAAGTGGTCATCGCAGCAAAAGCTGACCAGTCGATTGAACTTCTCGCCGTGCTGCAAGCCGAAGCTGCCGACAGTGGCGACGTGCGCTTGGGAACCCTGGAGGGCCCGGGCTTGCACCTGCTTGACCTGCCCTACCAACTGGACCGTGATCGCGAGATCCAGCGTTAATCGCCGTACTTTTTGCAGCACCCTAGAGAGCATGAATGAACAAGCTGGCGGAAAAAGTCCAACAAGCGTTGGTAACGGCCATCGACAACGATGACCTGGTTCTGCCGACATTGCCGGAGGTGGCCCTGAAAATTCGCCAGGCCGCCGAAGACCCGGACATCAGCATCAGCCACCTGAGCAAAGTGATCAGTCGTGACACGGCCCTGTCGGCGCGCCTGATCAAAGTGGTCAACAGCCCGTTGCTACGGGCCAGCCAGGAAGTCACCGACCTGCACACCGCCATCACCCGGCTCGGTACCAACTACAGCAGCAACCTGGCAATCGGCCTGGTGATGGAGCAGATCTTTCACGCCCGCTCCGAGGTGGTCGAACAGAAAATGCGCGACGTGTGGCGCCGCAGCCTGGAAGTGGCGGGCGTGAGCTACGCCTTGTGCCGTCGCCACAGCCAGCTCAAGCCAGACCAGGCGGCCCTGGGTGGCCTGGTGCATCAGATAGGCGTGCTGCCGATCCTCACGTATGCCGAGGATCACTATGAGCTGCTGGCCGACCCCGTCAGCCTCAACCACGTCATCGACAGCATCCACCCGGTGCTGGGGGACAAGCTGCTGCGGGTCTGGGACTTCCCCGAGATGCTGGTGAATGTGCCGGGCCAATACCTGGACCTGACACGCGACTCTGCAAGCCTGGACTACGTCGACCTGGTGCAGGTCGCCGCGCTGTACTGCCACCGCGGCACCGACCACCCCCTGGGAACCGTGCCGATTACCGCCTTGCCGGCCCTCATGAAGTTGCGCATAGACCTGCACAGCGACGCCCTGCGCAGCGAACTGGACGAAGCGCGCTCGATGTTTTACTGATCAACCCGCGATAAAACTCACGCGCACCTTAAGCCCCGCCAGTTCGCCATCATGCAGGCTGATCTGCGCCAGGTGCGCACGGCAAATCTCCCCGACAATCGCCAGCCCCAAGCCCGACCCCATGCCCTGCTGGCTGCGTCGATAAAAGCGTTCGAACACCCGGTCCCGCTCATCCAGTGGGATGCCAGGGCCGTCATCCTCGACTTCCAGCACCGCCGGAGCCGTCACTCGCAAAATCACATTGCCGCCGGGCGGGGTATGGGCCAAGGCGTTATCCACCAGGTTGCTGAGCAGCTCATTCAACAGCGTTGGTTCGCCGCGCAGCCATACCGGCTCGTCGGCCTCCAGCGCCAGGGCCACGCCCCGCGCGTGGGCCAGCGGCGCCATGGCCATACCGAGCTCACGGGCCAATTGGCTTAAATCGAGCAGTTGCGCACCGCCTTCGGCAATGGCGCGGGCACCGTTTTCGATGCGGGCCAGGGACAACAATTGATTCGCCAGGTGCGTCAGGCGGTCGGTACCCTGGGCGGCCGTTTCCAGGGTGCTGCGCCAGGTGGCCGGTTCTTCGGCACGCAGGCCCAGTTCCAGCCGGGCCTTGAGCGCCGCCAGGGGGGTGCGCAGCTCGTGGGCAGCGTCGGCAATAAACTGCGCCTGGCGCTCGAACTGCCCGCGCAGACGTTCGGTGAAATGGTTGAGAGAGCGCACCAGTGGGCCGAACTCATCCTGAACTTCCACTAATGGCAGAGGCCGCAGGTCATCAGGCTGGCGCTCTTCCACCGCCGTACGCAGGCGCTCCAGCGGGCGCAGTGCGGCGCTCACCGCGAACCACACCAGCAATAACGCACCGATGGCGAGCATGCCCAGACGCAGCAGTGTATCGGCCATCAGGCTGCGGGCCATGGCCACCCGGGCTTCGTCGGTCTCCGCGACACGAACTTCGGCCATGCCATTCATGTTCGGCTCCGAGACGGCCTTGAGCAGGCTCACCACGCGCACCTGCTGGCCCAGGTACATGGCGTTGTAGAACCGCGCCAAGGCTGGATAATCGTCGGTGCGGGGCGTGCCCGGCGGCGGGCCAGGCAGGTTTTCGTAACCGGAAATCAGTTTCTGATCAATATCATTGACCTGGTAATAAATGCGCCCGGCACTGTCGTAGGCAAAGGTGTCCAGGGCCACATAGGGCACATTGGCGCTGAGTGTGCCGTCCACCTGGGTCAAGCCGGCGGCAATGGTGCGTGCCGAGGCTAGCAGCGTGCGGTCATAAGCGGTGTCGGCGGCTTCGCGACCGTTCCAATAAGCGCTCATGCCGCTGGCGAGCATCAACAACACCAGCAATAACGCAAGGTTGCACAGCAAGCGCCAGCGCAGGCTGCTGGGCTTATGCATCACGGGCTTCCAGCAAATAGCCAAGGCCGCGGAAGGTGACGATGGCGATGGGTTGGCCATCGAGCTTCTTGCGCAGGCGATGCACGTAGATTTCGATGGCGTCGGGGCTGGCCTCCTCGTCCAGGCCGAATACCTGGGACGCCAATTGTTCCTTGCTCATCACGCGCCCCGGCCGGGCGATCAAGGCTTCGAGCACCGCTTGTTCTCGGGAGGTCAAGGTCATCAGTTCGCCTGCGACCGTGAAGCGCCGGGTGTCGAGGTCGTACACCAGCACACCGCAGGTTTGCTGACGCTCGCCGCCCAGCACGCTACGCCGCAACAATGCCTTGACCCGGGCTTCGAGTTCCGTGAGTTCAAACGGTTTGGCCAGGTAGTCATCGGCGCCCAGGTTCAGGCCGTGCACGCGGTCTTTTACATCACTGCGAGCAGTCAGCATCAGCACCGGCAGGTTTTTTCCACGCGCCCGCAAACGTGCGAGCACCTCGAAACCATCCAGGCGCGGCAACCCTACGTCCAGGATCACCACGGCGTATTCCTCGCTGCTCAAGGCCAGGTCCGCCGCCACGCCGTCATGCAACACATCAACGGTCAAACCCATGCTCTTGAGCGCTTGGGCGACACTTTCGGCGAGCTGAAGATGGTCTTCAACCAGGAGGACACGCATGGATTTCTACCTCGTTCAGGGGTGGTCGACGCCACGCTTTGCCCGGCAGTTTACAGCCGCAACCTGGCCTGTGAAGCCCGAAAACATTGAAAGGCGATTGAAAGGTTAGTGAAAGCTTCGCCCTTTAGCATCCAACTACGGTGGTCTATGCCCGCCGAGTTGCCTGACCCGTAGCGCCCGAAAAACGCCTCGAAGCGTTTTCGCCAGAATAAGAACAATAACGGAGTACACCACGATGCTGTCGACCCAGCCACAGGCTTGCCCGCCTGTTCGTTCTTCCCGCCTGACCCACACCGCCCTCGCCAGTGCCGCTGCCCTTGCCGGCTTTTCGCCGCTCAGCCAGGCTGCCTTCTTCGAAGACAGTAGCGCGACCCTGGAAACCCGCAACATGTACTTCAACCGCGACTTTCGCGACGGTACCAGTGCCCAGCAATCCAAGCGCGACGAATGGGCCCAGGGCTTCATGCTCAACGTGCAATCGGGCTACACCGACGGCACCGTCGGCTTTGGCGTGGATGCGCTGGGCATGCTCGGCGTCAAGCTCGACTCCAGCCCCGACCGCACCGGCACCGGCCTGCTGCCGACCCACGATGACGGCCGCGCCGCCAACGAGTACTCCAAGCTGGGCCTGACCGGCAAAGTGAAAATCTCCGCCACCGAGCTGAAGATCGGCTCGCTGATCCCCGAACTGCCCATCCTCAAGCCCAACGACGGGCGCATCCTGCCGCAGACCTTCAACGGTGGCTTGATCACCTCCAAGGAATTCAAGAACCTGGTGTTCACTGGTGGTCGCCTGGACAAAGCCAAGGACCGCGACGACACCAACTACGAAGACATCGCGCTCAATAACAAGAACAGCCGCTTCCTCAGCGGTGCCACCGGCAAGCACTTCAACTTCGGCGGCGTCGACTACAAGTTCGCCGACAAGATCACCGGCAGCTACCACTTCGCCCAACTCGACGACGTGTATCGCCAACACTTCCTCGGCATGGTCGCCTCACGCCCGATGGGCCCTGGCACTTTCGCCGCCGACCTGCGACTGGCAATCAGCGATGACACCGGCTCGGCCCGCGGCGGCAATATCGACAACAAGTCCCTCAACGGCCTGTTCAGCTATGCCCTCAATGGCCATAAGCTCAGCGCCGGCTACCAGCACATGTCCGGCGACAGCGCCTTCCCGTATGTGGATGGCAGTGACCCGTACCTGGTCAACTTCGTGCAGATCAACGATTTTGCCGGCGCCGAAGAACGCTCCTGGCAGGCACGCTACGACTACGACTTTGCCAAGCTTGGCATTCCGGGCTTGAGTTTCATGAGCCGTTACCTCTCGGGTGACAACATCAAGCTCAAGAACGGCGAGACCGGCAAGGAGTGGGAACGCAACAGCGAGATCAAGTACGTGGTGCAAAGCGGCACGTTCAAAGATGTGGCCGTGCGCCTGCGTAACGCCACCTATCGTTCCAACTATTCGGCCCGTGACGCAGATGAAATGCGCTTGCTGGTCAGCTACAGCGTCGCACTTTGGTAGTAACCCCCTCATAACAAAAACGATGGAGATCACCATGACCCTTTCACTGCGTAAATTTGCCCTCGCCGCTGGCTGCATGCTGTTCGCCGGCCAACTGCTGGCCGCCGACGAACCCAAGCGGCCGGAATGCATCGCCCCGGCCTCCCCAGGCGGCGGTTTTGACCTGACTTGCAAACTGGCGCAAAGCGCGCTGGTGAACCAAAAGCTGCTGACCAAGCCGATGCGTGTGACCTACATGCCAGGCGGCGTGGGCGCGGTAGCCTACAACGCGGTCGTCGCCCAGCGCCCTGCGGATGCGGGCACGTTGGTCGCATGGTCGAGCGGTTCGCTGCTGAACCTGGCCCAGGGCAAGTTCGGCCGTTTTGATGAAAGCGCCGTGCGCTGGTTGGCGGCAGTGGGCACCAGCTATGGCGCCATCGCGGTGAAAAGCGACTCGCCCTACAAGACCCTCGATGACCTGGTCAAAGCCCTGAAGAAAGACCCAGGCAGCGTGGTGATCGGCTCTGGCGGCACCGTCGGCAGCCAGGACTGGATGCAAACCGCGCTGATCGCCAAGGCCGCCGGGATCAACCCGCGCGAACTGCGTTACGTCGCCCTTGAGGGTGGCGGTGAAATCGCTACGGCTCTGCTGGGGGGGCATATCCAGGTGGGCAGTACCGACATCTCCGACTCCATGCCGCATATCCAGAGCGGCGATATGCGCCTGCTGGCGGTGTTCTCCGAGCAACGCCTGGATGAGCCGGAAATGAAGGATATCCCGACCGCCAAAGAGCAAGGCTACGACATCGTCTGGCCGGTGGTGCGTGGCTTCTACCTGGGGCCAAAGGTCAGCGATGCCGACTACGCCTGGTGGAAAGACGCCTTCGACAAACTGCTGGCTTCCGAGGAGTTCGCCAAGCTGCGTGACCAGCGCGAGCTGTTCCCGTTCGCCATGACGGGCCAGGAGCTGGACACCTACGTGAAGAAACAGGTGGCTGACTACAAAGTGCTGGCCAAAGAGTTCGGCCTGATCCAGTAACCGCCCCTCTGTGGGAGCGGGCTTGCTCGCGAAAAACTTCAACCACGACGCGTGCTGCCTGGGTACACGTGCCGTCCTTGGGTTCTTCGAGAGCAAGCCCGCGCCTAAAGAGTCTCCGAGGAGTTCACCATGCTCTTACAACGCATTTTCGCGGCCGTACTGCTACTGGCCTGTATCGGCCTGGCACTGATGGCTTGGCCGTATCAGGCGGCTTTTTCCTACGAACCCGTAGGGCCAAGAGCCTTCCCCCTGCTGTTGCTCGGGCTGATGGGTCTGGCGCTTATCTACATGATGATTCGCCCGCAGGCGACCAAGCACACCGACGATGAACCGGCGCTGGACCAACCCACGTTGATCAAGATCGGCATCTGTGTGGCCTTGTTGCTAGTGTTTGCTGCCACGTTCGAATCCTTGGGTTTCATTCTCAGCAGCATGCTGATCGGTATTCCGATGGCACGGCTGTACGGCGGCCGCTGGTTGCCCAGCGTGGTGATCATCACCTTGATGAGCGTCGGGCTTTATCTGCTGTTCGATAAAACCATGGACGTACCGTTGCCCCTCGGCCTGCTCGACGTTCTGGAGAACTGATATGGATACTTTTGGCTATTTGGGCCAGGGTTTCGGCGTTGCGCTGAGCCCCTATAACCTGGTGACCGCGTTGTGCGGCACCCTGATCGGCACCGTGGTCGGCCTGTTGCCGGGCCTGGGCCCGATCAACGGCGTGGCACTGCTGATTCCCATCGCCTTCGCCCTGGGCTTGCCGCCCGAGTCGGCGCTGATCCTGCTGGCAGCCGTGTACCTGGGCTGCGAATACGGTGGCCGCATCAGTTCGATTCTGCTGAACATCCCAGGCGAAGCCTCCACCGTGATGACCACCCTCGACGGCTACCCGATGGCCCGCAAAGGCCTGGCCGGCGTGGCACTGTCGTTGTCGGCCTGGAGTTCGTTCATCGGCGCGTTTATCGCCACCTGCGGCATGGTGCTGTTCGCCCCGCTGCTGGCCAAGTGGGCAATTGCGTTCGGCCCGGCGGAATACTTCGTGTTGATGGTGTTTGCGATTGTCTGCCTGGGCGGCATGGCCGGTGACAAACCGCTGAAGACTTTTGTTGCGGCGCTGATCGGCTTGTTCCTCTCTTGCGTGGGCATCGACGCCAACAGCGGTGTGTACCGCTTCACCGGCGACAATATTCACCTGACAGACGGTATCCAGTTCGTGGTCCTGGTGCTCGGACTGTTCTCCATCAGCGAGATTCTCCTGCTGCTGGAAAAAACCCACCGTGGCCAGGAAGCGGTGAAAGCCACAGGGCGCATGATGTTCAACGTCAAGGAAGCCTTGTCGGTGCTCACCGTGAATCTTCGTTGCGGCGTGTCGGGCTTTATCATCGGCGTGTTGCCGGGCGCTGGTGCGACCATGGCCTCGGCCGTTGCCTACATGACCGAGAAACGCATCGCAGGCGCCAGCGGCAAATTCGGTCAGGGCGACATGCGCGGCCTGGCCGCCCCAGAAACCGCGATCGGCGCATCGGTCTGCGGCGCCATGGTACCCATGCTGACCCTCGGCGTTCCTGGCTCGGGCACCACGGCGGTGATGATCGGCGCCCTGTCGCTGTACAACATCACCCCCGGCCCACTGCTGTTCCAACAGCAACCGGACATTGTCTGGGGCCTGATCGCCTCGTTGTTCATTGCCAACATCATGCTGGTCGTGCTCAACATCCCGATGATCCGCATCTTCACCCGTATCCTCGCCGTGCCGAACTGGGCGCTAGTGCCGGTGATCGCCATCATTACCGCGATTGGCGTGTACGCCGTGCATGCCACCACCTTCGATCTGTTCCTGATGATCGCCATCGGCATCTTCGGCTACATCCTGCGCAAGCTGGACTTCCCGCTGTCGCCGCTGCTGCTGGGCTTTATCCTCGGCGGCCTGATGGAGCAGAACCTACGCCGTGCGCTGTCGATCTCCAACGGTGCGCTGGAAATCCTGTGGTCGAGCCCGATCACCTTTGGCGTCTGGGTGCTGACCGCAATCATGCTGCTTGTACCGCTGCTGCGTATCTGGCGTAAACGCGTGCAACAGCGTCGTGCCCTGGCCGATGTCTGAGGTCACCTTTAAACATTGGTGGGGAACACCGCTGGTCGGCCTGGCCGGCGGTTACCTGGCCAGCCTGGTGGGCTGGCCGTTGCCGTACATGGTCGGCTCGTTGCTGGCGATCATCCTGGTGCGCTGCCTGACGCCCTGGCAATTGGCAGAGATTCCCGGCGGGCGCAAATGCGGCCAATGGGTGGTGGGCATCGGCATCGGCCTGCACTTCACCCCGGTGGTGATCGAGCAGGTGATGAGCCACTTCGGCCTGATTTTCTTCGGTGCACTGGTCACCAGCTTGTCGAGCGTGGTGGGCGTGTGGTTGATGCGCCGCAGCGGTGAAGACCGCGCCACGGCGTTTTTCTCCAGCATGCCGGGCGGCTCCGGGGAGATGGTCAACCTTGGCGCCCGCAATGGCGCGGTGCTCAGCCGGGTTGCGGCTGGGCAAAGCCTGCGTGTGCTGGTGGTGGTGCTGTGTGTGCCAGCGATCTTCAAATATTTGCTCGGAGGCGGCGCGCCGCAGTTCCATCCGGCGCCCGTGGACTGGGCGTGGCTGGCCGTGCTGTTTCCGGTGGGTGCGCTGGTTGCCTGGGGCTGGCAACGCTTGCGCCAACCCAACCCTTGGCTGTTCGGGCCATTGCTGGTGAGTGCGATCGCCAGTGTGACCTGGGATTTACACATCGGCCTGCCAGACGGCGGCAGTCAGATCGGCCAATGGTTGATCGGCAGCGGTTTGGGCTGCCACTTCAATCGGCAGTTCTTCCGTCGCGCGCCATCGTTCATGGGCCGCACCTTGATTGGCACGGCATTGACCATGCTGCTGGCGACGTTAGCGGCGGTGGGCTTGAGCGCCCTCACTCACCTCGACCTGCGATCACTGACCCTGGGCATGATGCCAGGCGGTATCGCTGAGATGAGCCTGACAGCTGAAACCCTGCAGCTGTCGGTGCCCTTGGTAACGGCGATGCAGGTGATGCGCTTGTTGTTCGTGCTGTTTTTGGCCGAGCCTTTGTTTCGGCACTGGAACCGTCAGCCAGCCCCCCTCTAAAACCTCCCACATGTTGAATGTGCCAGGCCTCAAACCGGTGGCAAACGCCACTCAATGGGGGCCTCGCCATTCTGCTCGAGAAACTTGTTGGCCCGGCTGAAATGCCCGCAGCCCAGAAACCCGCGATACGCCGACAACGGCGACGGATGCACCGAGGTCAGCACCAGATGCTTGGTGGCGTCGATGAGCTTCTGCTTGCTTTGAGCATGAGCGCCCCACAGCAGGAACACCAGGTGCGGCTGATGCTCGCTGACTACCTCGATAATCCGATCGGTAAAAAACTGCCAGCCCTTGCCCGCATGGGCGTTGGCGTTGGCGCGCTCCACGGTCATGGTGGTGTTGAGCATCAGCACGCCCTGGTCGGCCCAGCTTTGCAGGTAGCCGTGGTTGGGGATGTCGATGTTCAGGTCGCGCTTGAGCTCTTTATAGATATTGACCAGCGACGGCGGCGCCGGCACGCCCGGTTGTACCGAGAAGCACAGGCCATGGGCCTGGCCAGGGCCGTGGTACGGGTCTTGTCCGAGAATCACGACCTTGACCTTGTCCAGCGGCGTTGAGTTGAGCGCGTTGAAAATCAATGGGCCGGGCGGGTAGATCTCTTTGCCAGCGGCATGTTCCTGGCGCAGAAACTCGCGCAATTGCGCCATGTAGGGCTTCTCGAACTCCTCCCGCAGGGCGTGTTTCCAGCTGGGTTCGAGTTTGATACGGTCGCCATCGGTCATAGTTGAATTGTCTTGTAAAAAAGAATGAGGCGAACCCTAGGAAAGCCGACCCCGCTTGTCAATTGATCTGACACAGCACCGGCACTTTCTCACGAAGGGATCATACTCATCCTTCACCTTCTCGATTGAGGCCACGATGAACCTGCATTTCGAAGAACTGACCGGCAGTGGCGGCGCTCGCATCGGCATCGCCAGCCTGGACGCGCCAAAATCCCTTAACGCCCTCTCCCTGCCGATGATTCTGGCCCTGGATGAGCGCATGGAGGCCTGGGCCAAAGACCCGCAGATCGTCTGCGTGCTGCTGCGCGGCAACGGCCCCAAAGCTTTTTGCGCCGGTGGCGAAGTGCGCAGTCTGGCTCAGGCTTGCCGTGAACAGCCGGGCGAAGTTCCGACCCTGGCCGCGCAGTTTTTTGCCGCCGAATATCGTCTTGACTACCGCCTGCACACCTACCCGAAGCCGTTGATCTGCTGGGGCCACGGTTATGTATTGGGCGGTGGCATGGGCCTATTGCAAAGCGCCGCCGTGCGTATCGTTACGCCAAGCAGTCGTTTGGCCATGCCCGAGATCAGCATTGGCTTGTACCCGGATGTGGGTGCCAGTTGGTTCTTGTCCCGCTTGCCGGGCAAGCTCGGCCTGTTCCTGGGCCTCACCGGCGCCCATATCAACGGTCGCGACGCGCTGGACTTGGGCCTGGCCGACCGTTTCCTGCGTGATGACCAGCAAGACGATCTGCTCGATGGCCTGCTGCAGTTGAACTGGCAGGAACAGAGCGCGATGCAACTCAACAGCTTGCTCAAGGCCCTGGCGCAGGAGGCAATCAGCGATCAACCCGAAGCGCAATGGCTACCGCGCCGCGCACAGATCGACGAATGGCTG
Source organism: Pseudomonas sp. PA-1-6B (assembly GCF_021609545.1). Classification (NCBI taxonomy): domain Bacteria; kingdom Pseudomonadati; phylum Pseudomonadota; class Gammaproteobacteria; order Pseudomonadales; family Pseudomonadaceae; genus Pseudomonas; species Pseudomonas sp. PA-1-6B. The sequence goes on along the minus strand of NZ_WJZM01000037.1, from coordinate 21,560 downwards.
GATGTAGGAGATGTGCGGTGTGCCTGGCGCGCCTTGAGCCTGCTGCGCGACCACAGCGACCCGCTATTGAGCCGGGCCGGCAAAACCCTCAATGAGGGCTGCCCACTGACGGCGCACCTGGTGTGGGAACAGCTCCAGCGTGCCCGTCACCTCTCATTGGCCCAGGTGTTCGAGATGGAATACACCCTGAGCCTCAACTGCTGCCGTCATCCGGAATTCGCCGAAGGGGTTCGGGCGCGCCTGATCGACAAAGACCAGGCGCCTCGTTGGCACTGGCCGGATATCAACACACTCCCGGAAACGGTGGTGCAGGCGCACTTTGACAAAGCCTGGGAAGGTAGGAATCCTTTGGCAGATTTATCTGATTACTGACAGGCCTGTACGCTTTTCGTTGACCGTGAAAGCGCAATTGTCCGGCTGGCTGTCCTCGCACGTATACACCGGCAACTCGAACGCATCGGGCTGCAGCCTCCAATACAAGGTGCTGGTCAACGACATGTTGATAACCTCATTGCCGCTGCTTGGCCTCAACGCTACCACCCCGTTCCAACTGGTGCGGTAGATGCACTTATCCATGTAGCCGTTTCCTCTCTCCTCGCCCTCGCCCGGCATGAAGACAGCACCAATGAATCCGTCAATAACACCACGAGACGCAACCTTCGGGCTTTGCCAGTGCAGGCCATTGTCCTTGGCGCGATAATGGCCGTCGGCGTACGCGATCTGCGTCGTATAAGGACAGCCCTGCTCCGCTTTTGCCGGCGCAATGACGTAGCTCAACAGCAGCAGCACGCAAATCAATTGTTTGAACATAGGGATTCCATCTGCTCAGTCTCACCACGCAAAAGCACAGGCTTTGCGCTAGTGAAGTACAGCTAGCACCTCAAAGATAGCTGTTAAATCTGACAGTACAGACGTACGGTACCCATAAAAAACGGCGCATGATGCGCCGCTTGTTTTTCAAGATATTTAACGGTGACCGCCGCGGCCACCTCCGTGGTCGGAACCACGTCCACGCCCGCCATTCCCCCAGCGGTCGCCCCACCCATGGTTTGGGGAGGGCCTGTAGCCGGCCCGCGGGTAATAGCGCGGGGCTGGTTGGTAGTAGCGCGGCGCCGAATAGTAACGAGGCTGTGGCGCATAGTAACGAGGCGCTGGCGCGTAATAGCTGCGCCCGGAAGGGTAATAACGCGGGCCGCCGTAATAATAGGCTGGCGCCGGTGCGGTGTAGACCTCGGAGCGATAGTAGGTAGCGCCTCCATCGTAATAGGGCACGCAGGCTGAAAGGGTCAGGCCGAGCAAAGCGATGAGCAGCAGTCGTCGATACATGGCGGCCTCCTGGACCGCGGAAGAGCTCCTCCAGCGACGCTGGCGAGCGGCATTCAGCTTTCACTGAATGACGAAACATCTGACATCAAAAACCGAATCTGGTGCGTTCGCGACACAAGTGGAAACATCTGTTTCAGACGAAATGAAAGCCCGCCAAAACGCCATGATGATGGAATGCCGCGCAGCCGCGCTGTATCGTGCAGCAACTAACGTGCCCTACCCGATTCCCTTCTGAACCGACCCATGATCACACCGACCCTTTGCCCCGCCTGTGGTGCCCGCAACGACTGCTCCCTGGCCGATCCGCGCACTGCCGATCAAGCCTGCTGGTGCTACGGCGTCATCATCGACCCGACGGTGCTTGAAGCCCTGCCGGATGAGTTGCGTAATAAAGCCTGCCTGTGCCCACGCTGCGCCCAGGTGGACGAACAGTTGCGGAACCGCAATGCGCGTTGATCGTTTCCTCAGCAACCTGCCACAGTTCAATCGCAAGCAAGTGCGCCTGTTGCTGGTGGAACGCCGGGTGACCGTTGAAGGGGTTGCGGTCAGCGATCCTCACCATGACGTACGTGAATTCAGCCAGGTCTGCGTTGATGGTGAAATCCTGCAAGCGGGCAAGCCGGCGCGCTATTTCATGCTGCACAAACCCCAGGGTTGCGTCAGCGCCACGTCGGACCCGCAACACTCCACGGTCCTTGACCTGCTGGACGAACCGGACAAAGCCGAACTGCATATCGCCGGGCGCCTGGATTTCAACACCACCGGCCTTATGCTGATCACCAACGACGGCCAATGGTCGCGGCGCCTCACGCAACCGCAGACCAAGTTGCCCAAGGTGTACCACGTGCAAACCGAACAGGACATCGGCCCGCAGTACGCGGTGACGTTCGCGGCGGGCGTGTATTTCGCTTTCGAAGACCTCACCACCCAACCTGCCGAACTTGAACTGCTGGGTCCCAAGACAGCGCGGTTGAGCATCATCGAAGGCCGATATCACCAAGTCAAACGCATGTTCGGTCATTTTGATAACAAGGTGATCGGCCTGCACCGCGAGCGAATGGGCCCCTTAATGCTCGATGCGTCGCTTGCGCCGGGTCAGTATCGACCACTGACTGACGAAGAGATCCTAAAAGTCTGACGACCGTTCAGCCGATGATGGCAAAAAACCAGCCGCTCGCCTTGCGACATGCGTTCCGTACTGCTTGAATCAGGGCTTCAGCCAGATAATGACTGATGAGTCGCCTATAACCTCCAAGAAACACCTTGCCTCGCCCGCGCCTGATCCACGGGCCTTCCGGCAAACCGCCCGCCATAACAACACCCGCCGGCCAGCCGTCATCGGACCGACATGGGCCCTCATTTTCCAGGCGTATGCCTACCTGTCATAAAGCTCGTGCAGAGTGATCTGCGCGCACTACCCGCTTGCCAGGAGTCTTACGACATGAGGCCAGAAATCGCTGTGCTGGATATACAGGGTCAGTATCGGGTGTACACGGAGTTCTATCGCGCGGACGCGGCGGCAAAGACCATCGTCCTGGTCAACGGCTCAATGGCGACCACAGCGTCCTTCGCTCAAACCGTGAAAAGCCTGTACCCGCAATTCAATGTGGTGTTGTACGACCAGCCCTACGCTGGCCGTTCCAAAATCCATAACCGTCATGAGCAGATGCTTACCAAGGAAGTCGAAGGCCAGATCCTCCTTGAACTACTCGACCACTTCGCCGCTGAACACGTATTGTCCTTCTCCTGGGGCGGGGCCGCCACGTTGGTTGCCCTCGCACAGCGACCCCATCGGGTAGAAAAAGCCGTGATCAGCTCATTCTCGCCGGTGATCAATGCGCCCATGCGTGACTACCTCGAACGTGGCGTCGACTACCTGAGCAACCTCGACCGCGACCGCGTCGGCCATCTGGTCAACAGCACCATCGGCAAGCACCTGCCTTCGCTGTTCAAACGCTTCAACTACCGCCATGTCAGCAACCTGGCCGCACACGAATACGGGCAGATGCACTTTCACATCAGCCACGTACTCAACAGCGACCGGCAGTGCTACCTCAAGGCAGCCAGGCAGATCGATATTCCAGTGCTGTTCTTGAACGGCGAATGGGACGAATACACCAGTGCAGACGACGCCAAGCTGTTTGGCCAGCATGTGGCCAAGAGCAGCTTCAGCACCATTCAGGCAACGGGACACTTCCTGGACATGGAACATAAAGCCGCGTGCCGCGACAGCCGTGAGGCCGTGGTGGGCTTCTTGAAAGGGCAGCGGCCCGCAAGCCCGTTACGGTATAGCCAGGGCCAGGCGCAGCATGCATGGACGCTTTGAAATCAGGCCCGACACTGTGGCGAGCAAGCTGTGTCGCCACACGCAACTCTCACATTTTTCAAAGAAAAACTTCAAATCCAGCTGAACATCTGGTACAAAGTCAGCCGATCTGAGCGGGTATAGTTTAGTGGCAAAACGAAAGCTTCCCAAGCTTTAGTTGAGGGTTCGATTCCCTCTACCCGCTCCACTCAGATTTGCACTTGCGTCAGGGGGTTTCTGGCGGAGGCTGCACAAAAAACCGGTCCTTGGTGACCGGTTTTTTTATGCCTAAAATTTAGTCTCCAGCACTCATCTGCTGCTCGGCTATCTGTTGAATCGCATCGTTGAATACGTGTTGAATCATCCACAGGAAAAAGCTGCTCGGGGTTTCTGGCATTCGCCGCGCGAAATGTATTACAACAGGAGCGATAGGTACGCCTAAGCAAAGTCTTACAGGAAGACCGGCAACACCTCACGATAATGTAGGCTCATCGGCCCAGAGTTCGGAAACATGGAAATGCTGGACACCAAAAAAGCCACACCCAAAATCATCCTGTGCCAAGTAGCCGGCTGGGTGTTGGTTTTGCCGCTGCTGGTCTCGTTTGTACGGCTGCCCTTGCCCCTCGGATTATTGCTGGAGTTAGGAGTGATTGCCGCGTCAGCGTATGGCGTGAGGTTTGCCTGGCGTCACGCAACCCCACGCGTGGCTGTGTTCGCTTTGTTTGTCACCCTGCTCAACGTCATTTCTATGGTCATGTTAAGTACAGCGTCAGCACTCAAGGCCCTTTACATTATCGCCTGGCTCTACTGGTACCCCCATTATTCCAGCTGGGTTTACTGGAATGTCTAGTTGGGCAAGAATTTGACCGCAAGAAACGTAGTTCCCAACCCCCTTGGTGGAACTACAGTGGCGTCGTCCCCATCAACGCCCTTCAAGGAAACTGCTCATGGACTACCAGTACAAGCTCATGCCTTCCCCTGTCGGTGAACTCACCCTGGTGGCGCGGGATGGCAAACTCAACGCCATCCTCTGGGAAGTAGAACGTGCCAATCGCGTGCGCCTGGGTGAATTGATCGAAGCCGACGACAGCCCAGTGCTCTTGGAAACCGAGCGTCAATTGCAGGAATACTTCGCCGGAAAGCGTAACCACTTCGAACTGGAACTGGACTTCACCGGCACTGACTTCCAGAAGCAAGTCTGGCAAGCACTGCTGACCATTCCCTTCGGCGAAACCCGCAGCTATAGCCAGATCGCACAGCAGATCGGCAACCCCAAAGCCGTGCGCGCCGTCGGCGCCGCGAATGGGCGCAACCCCATTTCAATCATTGCGCCATGTCACCGGGTGATCGGTGCCTCCGGCGGACTGACCGGATTCGCAGGCGGGCTGGCAGCCAAGCAGTATTTGCTCGCACTTGAAGGCACAGGTCAGACGGAACTGGCGTTATAGACGGCATTGACCCATACCCGTCTAAAACCCTGCATAAAAACGGCGGTGGGAGTCCCCTCCCACCGCCGTTTTTCAGATCGGGCAGCGGCCTCAACCGTCGCCTTGATGGCCCTTACCGTAGGTCGACGCCAGGGCCCGGGCTTTTTGCAAGCGCTCTTCGAGCTTGGGCAGCGTCTCATCCACCAGTGCCTTTATCTCTGGCACATCCGACGCCGCACCTTCTTTTTGGAACAGGGCAATGGCGTCTTCGTTCTCCTTGACCTGCTGCGCGGTATAGGCCGCGTCAAAGGAATCGCCGTCCTTGAGTTCAGGCATCAGGGTCTCGGCCTTATCAACGATCTTCTCCCGTGGGGCCACTGGCAAATCAAGCTTCTTGGCGATCGCCGCCAAGTGCTGGTTGGCCAGAGTGCGCTCGTTGATGACCTCAATGGTGTAGTCCTTGATTTCCTGGGACGAGGTCTTGGCGTGGGCCATGCGACTGGTTTCGATATCGGCCATGCCTTTGGCCGAAGCCTGCTCGATGAATTCTGCAGGCGACTGGGCGAAAGCATTGCTGGCGCCGAGGCCCAGCAGCATCGCGAAACTGGCGGTGCGTAACCGGATAGCCATGCGGCTCATGATGGGTTCCTCCAGGGCAAAAATAGGTGCGGGAGCATACAACCCGCCCTGAATTCGAATTTTCACGGCGGTAAAGGTTTAGAAAAAACTTACCTGTGCGACGAACGGTCGTCGTCGCCTCAGGCCGCTTTGCTGCCGAACAGGCCCGGCAATGCGTGCGCCAGGGCATTGAGGGCGAAGCCGATAAACATCACGCCGCAGAGCTTGGTGATCAGGATTTCATGGCGTTGATACAGCGTGCGCACCCGTTGGGCACCCACCACGCCGATCAGGATCGCGTAGGCCAGCAAACCACCGATAAAGCTCAGCAGAATCAAGGTCGGCAGCATCGACCAAGTCAACAACTCGGCCCGGCTGGACAGCAACGCGGTGAACGTCGCCACGGCAACCGGGTAGGCCTTGGGGTTGGTCAAGCCAAACAGAATACCGTGCCAGAACGGATGGCGCGCCGCGCCCTGAGGAGCGTCGCTGTTGCGGCGTTGGGTACGGATCGCACGCCAGCCGAGCCAGAACAAATACATTCCACTGAGTACACCGAGTACGTCAAACGCACTGCTGCCGACTTCCCGCGCACCGACGATGGCAATCAGCGCCGTGCTGCACCACACCACATCGCCGAGCAAATGACCGCACAAGAATCCTGCCCCGGCACGCCGGCCACGGGCCGCACCGATGCCGAATACGGCCAGGACACCGGGGCCAGGGGTAATGCCGTAGATAAAACCCGAAGCCAGTACGGCGAACAGCAAGGATGGGGTCATGGTAGACGCTCCGACAGACGCTTGAAGGTGAACGATTCTGCATGTTTCAGCGCGGTGGGTAAAACTTCATTCCAGCATAGGGCCGGGCGCGACAGGCTTGCAGCCGCGAGGCCAGATCGCCGACATGGAGCTCCAGCTTATGGCCGTCGGGATCGAGAAAATAAAACGATGCGCCTTCGCTGCGGTTGTCTCGCCACTCCTGTATGCCGGCGGCGCGCAGGCATTCGACCAAAGGAGTGAAATCAGCAGCATCGACAGTAAGGGCATAGTGGGTGTAATCCACCGCCGGAGCAGTCGAGCGCAACGGGTCCAGCGACAGGCACAGCCAAAGCCCAGGCAGTGAGAGGTAGGCACCGTTGTCCCAGGTTGCGTCGAGCTGCAGGCGCAGCAGGTCTTGATAGAAACTGACGCTGCGCGGCACATCGGTGACGGCCAGGGTCAGGTGGTTGAAACCGCTGAGCATCTAGGTGTTCTCGCGTTGTCGTGGGTCTGCGGACAATACACCCACCACCCTGCCAATCAACCACTGTAACCCCACATCCCCACCCCGCCGCGTATGCCAGGCCAGCTCAAAGGCAAACGACGGAATATGAAACGGCGGTGGCACGGCCAGCAATTGCCGAGCGTCAATATTCATCAAACCCCGGGACGACACCGTCAGAATCAGGTCCGTACCCTGGATCAACTGCGGCGCCACACCCCAGTGCGGCAGGCTTATAGCTACATGGCGGCGTTCACGAATGGCCGTCAGCGCCCGTTCTATTTCTGGCGTGCCGCTGCCGCGCATCTCCAGCAGCACATGGGGGCGTGACAGGTATGTCGGCAGGTCCAGCACTCCGTTGGGCGCAAGGCTGGTGGGGTCGACCAGGCAGGTGTAATGCTCTTCGAACAGCGGCGTAGTCCGCAGTTCGGCGGGCATGTCGGGGAATACGCCCGCAGCCAGATCGAGATCGCCATTGAGCACACCCTCAACCATGCCTTCGCGGCTGGCCTGGATGATCTGCAAGTCGATACCGGACGCTTCATGGCGTAGGAGGCGAACCAGGCCGGGCAGGAATATCGCCGCGCTGTAGTCCGACATCGCCACGCGAAAGCGGCGCTTGGCCGAGGCGGGATCAAAACGATTCGGCGCCAGTAAGGCCTGCACCTGGGCCAGAGCTTCGGTCAGTGGCCCCGCCAATTCCAGGGCGCGGGCGGTTGGCACCAGTGTGCCGCCCTGACGCATCAGCAGCGGGTCGCCCAGCATATCGCGCAGCCGCGCCAACGCATGGCTGACCGCCGGCTGGCTCAGGTGCAGGCGCTCGGCGGCGCGGGTGACGTGTTGCTCGCTGAGCAAAGCGTCGAGGATCACCAGCAGGTTCAGGTCGATGCGGCGCAGATCATTCATCAGCTGCATGCCCAGCATAAGACTTTGGAATTTAAATTTGCGCGACGAATACCCTAGAGTCCAGCAAAAACTTTGGGAGCGTCCAGATGACTGTGTTGCATTGGGTAGGTTTGTTAGCGCTGGCGGTGTTCGCCGGCGCGGTGGTGCCGTTTCAGAGTGCGATCAACGCCAACCTCGGGCGCGGGCTCGGCCATCCGTTGTGGGCCACCCTGGCATCGTTGCTGGTGAGCATCATCGTGCTGCTGCCGGTGATTGTGGCGCTGCGTTTACCCCTGCCGAGCCTGGCCTTTATCAGCAAGGCACCGTTGTGGATGTGGGCCGGTGGTGCCTTTGGCGTGTGTTTTATTTCATTGGCGTTGATGCTGCTGCCCAAGCTCGGCGCATCGGGCTTCATTGCGCTGGCCATGGCCGGGCAGGTTCTCGCGTCATTGCTGCTGGACCATTTCGGCCTGTTCGGCCTGGTGGAACGTCAGTTGACAACCTCCCGGGCGTTAGGCGCGTTACTGCTGATCAGCGGCGTTGCGCTGATTCAGTTCAGCGGCGCTCAGCCGCCAGGCGATTGATCTGGGCCTGCTCCACCACGGGCTGCGGCGCGCCTTGGCTGACCGCCTGCAACATCGCACGGCCGACGGTCTCGGTGCTCACCACCCAATCCGGTTTTAGTCGCCGCACAAACGAAAGCACCGGCCCAAGCATGCTATAGAAAGATTGATACAACGGCGTCTTCGAACGCACACCGTGCAACGGCTGGATGATCCCGGGGCGGAACAGATACACCGCCTTGAACGGCAAGCGCAGCAAGGCATTTTCGGTCTTGCCCTTGACCCGCGCCCACATCGACTTGCCGGCTTCGGAACTGTCCGTGCCGGCGCCGGACACATAGATAAAGGTCATCTGCGGATTGAGCCGCGCCAGGGTGCTGGCCGCCACGAGGGTCAGGTCATAGGTGAGGTGGGTATAGCGCGCCTCCTTCATGCCCGCCGACGAAACACCCAGGCAGAAGAAACATGCATCAAAACCCTGCAACAGGTTTTCCAGGGGGTGGAAATCCAGCATGTCGTTGTGCAATACCTGATGCAGCTTGCCGTGTTCCTGGGTCAAGGGCGTGCGACCGACGGCCACCACTTCCTGCACATCGGCCGCCAGCAGGCACTCGCGCAGCACACCCTGGCCCACCATGCCGGTGGCGCCGAATAACAGAACTCTCATCAAATATTCCTTCATCCCACTGACTTGGCGAGTCGATAGACGAGCCTCTTGAAGGCTACCGGCACATCCACTCTGCACGTCGGCACCTTACTCACTTCACTGACGCACAGCCCCATTAAATCGCATGATATCCCCCTTCAGGTCCATTGACACACCAGGACATTGTAGGCATCTATTCGAATGACATTACTGCGCCACCCTAAAAAGTAGGAATGTGCCTACGCGAAATACTCCATCCGGACTATCGTGCATGGGAATCGTCTGACTTATCGAATCAAAATTTTCCCGATAGTGTTTCCAGCCCCCCCAAAGGACGCTAGAGAAATGGAAAATTCAATACACACACACAAATTCTCAAATTACAAAAAACTCATAGCACTGGCCGAACCGGACTGGCACTCGGCAAAGAGCGGGAGAATATGCGAACTCAATGTCACCGTCAAAAACAATAATTACCTGACAGATCAATATGGGCGTGACCTCCATCACTTCTGCACGACCTCATATCTTGGACTCGATCACCATCCAGCCATAATAGAAGGTGCGATGCAGGGAATAAGGGAGGCCAAAACCCTGCGAATCGCAAATTCAAAGAACCGTTGCAAACTGGAAATACTCGAACGATACGAGCTAGAACTATCGGACCACTTTAACTCCCTATGTTTAAGCACATTGTCTTGCAGTGCTGCTAGCTCTGGACTGCTCCCTCTGCTCGCGAGCGGAGCCTTTACTAGTAATTGCCCGCCTACGATGGTATTCGACAAGCACTCGCATTACTCGATGAATCACATCAAAGCGTCCTGCGCTGATGAGACTGAAGTAGTGACCGCCCCCCACAACGATCTCTCTTTCATTGAAGATTTATGCAAAACCCGCAAATGCGTCGCGTATATAGCTGACGGCATATACAGCATGGGCGGCGTCGCGGACGTTGACGGCTTACTTTACTTAAAAGCTCGTTACGGGCTATTTCTCTATATGGACGACTCGCATGCGCTGTCGGCATTCGGAGAAGGAGGACGTGGTTACATCCGGCCATTTATGCACACGCAAGACGATCAGACCTTAATAGTCGCGTCCTTAGGAAAGTCTTTCGGTGCTAGCGGCGGGTTGATCATGTTTGGCAGCGAACGACAAAAAAGTTTGATGTACCGCTACGGTGGCCCAAGCAACTGGTCGCAAAGTCTGAACTCAGCAGCTATTGGAGCTGGGCTGGCCTCGCTAAAAATACACCAGTCTGAAGAGCTATACGAGCTTCAAGAAAAGCTTCAATTCAACATCAAACTATTTGACCAGCTAATACATACAGAGCAGCACGGCACACAGACGGCCATACGCTTAATTAACTGTGGAGAAGCTGAAAAAGCGAATGAGCTCGCCATCCGACTTTCGGACGCTGGTTTTTTTTACATCTGCTGTATTTTTCCCGGTAGTGCCAAAAGGAAAAGCAGCCGTACGCATAACGCTTCGAGCAGATATGAGTCCTACAACGATAAAATCATTTTGCTCTCAGCTAACCCAACTAATCACACTCTCAAAGACCAGCCTCAGCTTGAACTCCCAGTCAGAAGCTACCTAATGGGGCCTTTCATTAATGGCCACGATTACTGAAACGGATTGAAAACTGTGTAAACGATACCGAGCTAGCAGTTTCTTCCTTACTTAGGATATAGGACGACTTGTATTGAAAAGCCATATCGCTCTCCCCCTCGCCTGTAGCGCGGCCTTTCTCGCTCAAGCCGGTATAAGCAGCTATCTGCCCGCAGTCCCAGCAATCGCGCAAGCTTTAGCCGTCGAAAAGCATGTCGCTCTGGCTCTAGCGGTGTACCTGGTGGGCATGGCATTGCCAATGCTGCTGTGGGGTAGCCTGGCTGAGCGATTTGGCAGAAAACCGGTGTTACTTACTGCCCTAGCGGTGTATGCCCTGGCGAGTGCGACGATTCCATCAGCGTTCAACATTGAGTCATTTCTAGCCTTACGCCTGCTTCAGGGCTTTGGGGCTGGCGGGATGTCCGTCATGGCGCGGGTATTGATGCGCGACAACTTCAGCGGTGCACTGTTGGCCAAGGGGCTGTCGTGGCTGGGAATGACCTTCGTGGTCGCCCTGGGTATCGGCCAATTCGTGGGTTCGTTATTGCAAATGGTGTTCGGCTGGAAGGCGATTTTCTATACGTTGGCAATCGGGGCTGTCGCATTGATAGGGGTGTTGCAGGGGGTGGTATTTGCGACGCAAGCAAAGGCTGGCTCCTCGGTCCGCGCTTGGCGTGTCTACAACGCGATTGCGCGACATCCCCCCTTTCTGCACGCCGCAATGGCCGGCGGTTTGGGCTATGGGGTGATCATTGCATTCAATACCTGCGCACCGTTGATTTTTCAGGGAAGTTTTCAGTGGAGCGCAATGGAATACGGCTGGCTGGGTTGGCCGATCAGTGGGGCTTACCTGGCAGGTGCGTTGATAGTCAATCGCTTCGTTACACGCACAGGTCGTTTGAGGATGATGCGTGCAGGCGTTGCATTGATACTGCTCGGTACGGCGACCATGTTGCTTGGCAGCGTGCTTGCCAGTGGGCTCGCAGTGCTGCTGTGGTTGCCCTATTGCCTGGCGGTGCTGGGGCAGTCGATCAGTTACCCTATCAGTTTGTCTCTCGCCAATGATGAGGCTCCCACCAGCGGCTCCTACGCCATGGCCCTCAGCGGTTTTGTGCATCAATGGATGGCAGCCATGATCGGCGGTGCGGCAAGCCTACTGGTGAGCCAGCAGGCGTGGCCGCTGGCGGTGCTGTGTGTGGCGTTGGCGGGCGGCACATGCGTATGCCTTGCCCGCTGCAGCTCGGATCAAAAAGCGCTACGAAAGATCTCCTCAATCTGACGCTGGTCCGCCCGCCGTGGGTTGGTCAGCCCGCAGGCATCCTTCAGCGCATTGCTGGCCAGCAATGGAATGTCCTGCAACTTAGCGCCAAGCTCACGCAAGCCCGCAGGGATTTCCACGTCCTGGGACAACCGACGAATCGCCGCGATGGCAGCCTGGGCGCCCTCCTCGGCGGTGATGCCCTTGATATCTGCGCCAAGGGCCCGGCCCACGTCGCTCAGGCGTTTGGCACAGACGCTGGCATTGAAGCTTTGTACATGGGGCAATAGCACCGCGTTGCACACGCCGTGGGGCAGGTCGTACAAGCCGCCCAATTGGTGGGCCATGGCATGCACGAACCCCAGGGACGCATTATTGAAGGCCATGCCGGCGAGGAATTGCGCGTAGGCCATGTTTTCCCGTGCGGCCTTGTCAGTGCCGTCGCGGACCGCCAGGCGCAGGTTGGCGCTGATCAATTCGATGGCCTTGATCGCGCAGGCGTCGGTGATCGGTGTTGCCGCGGTGGACACGTAGGCTTCGATGGCGTGGGTCAGCGCATCCATGCCCGTGGCGGCGGTGAGGCCCTTGGGCATGCCGACCATCAGGGCCGGGTCGTTGACCGACAGCAACGGCGTGACATTGCGGTCGACGATGGCCATTTTTACGTGGCGGCTTTCGTCGGTGATGATGCAAAAACGCGTCATCTCGCTGGCCGTGCCAGCGGTGGTATTGATGGCTACCAGCGGCAGTTGCGGCTTGCTCGATCGGTCCACGCCTTCATAGTCGCCGATACGCCCACCGTTGGTGGCGCACAGGGCAATGCCCTTGGCGCAGTCATGGGGCGAACCGCCGCCCAGGGACACGACGAAATCGCAGGCACTCTGTTGCAGTAACGCCAGGCCTTTTTCGACGTTTTCCACGCTGGGGTTGGGCTTGGCGCCGTCGTAGATCACCGAGTCGATATCCTGCATTGCCAGCTTCTCGGCGATCATGCCGGCCACACCGGCTTTGGCCAGGCCGACGTCGGTGACGATCAACGCCTTGTCAAAGCCGTAGTTGCGGATGGCGGTCATCGCTTCGTCGAGGCAATCGATGCCCATGATGTTGACGGCTGGGATGAAGAACGTGCTGCTCATGATCAATCCTCAAAGGCTTTATACCGACAGAATCAACCTGTACCGCGTGGCGCATCTTGATCAGGATCAATGCCGGCTCGTGATAAAGTCACCCCCCAGCCGATTTCGAGTAGACCCGCCGCAATGAAGGATTTCCAGGATATTGACGCCCACCTTGAAGACTGGAGTGCCCTGCGCGCTGCCGTCGACTTCAGCGGGATACTGATCGGTAACGGCGCCAGCCGTACGATCTGGGAAGACTTTGCCTACGACTCGCTGTTCGAAAACGCCCGTACCGTCGAAGAAAAACCCCTGAGCCCATCCGAGCTCAGCGTGTTCGACGCCTTGCAAACCCGCAGTTTCGAGCAAGCCCTGGGCGCCTTGAAAACCACCAGCCGGGTCAACAAGGCCCTGGCGGTCAGCTCGGCGGCGCCGCGTAACCGTTACTACGCGATCAAGGAAGCACTGATCAACACCATCCATGCCGTGCACATTCCCTGGCGCCTGGTGCAACCGTCGACGCTGGCGACGATCAACGCGGAGCTGGCCACCTACGCCACCGTCTTCACCAGTAACTACGATTTGCTCAACTACTGGGCGACCCTGCACGCACCGGGTATCGACGACCTGTTTCGCAGCGCCGACTCAAGCTTCGACCTGCGCAATACGCGCACCGACATCACCCGCATCCTGTACCTGCACGGCGGCCTGCACCTGGTGCGCAACCTTGACGGCACGGCGCGTAAATTGCCGTCCACCGACAGCACCCTGCTCAGCAGTTTTGCCATCAACAACACGATCAAGACCCTCGACGATGTGCCGCTGTTTGTCAGTGAAGGCAAGGTGCAGGAGAAACTCAAAAGTATCCGCAGTTCGGATTATCTGTCGTTCTGTTATGAACAGCTGTTGAGCCATGAAGGCGCGCTGTGCATCTTCGGCCATGACTTGGGGCCGCAGGATAAACACCTTGTAGATGCTATCGGCCAGGCCAGCATCAGCACCCTGGCGATCTCGGTGTCGGGGCGCAGTGATGGGTTTATTCGTCAGCAGAAGCGGCGGTATCTGGAGTTGTTCGAGGGCTCTGCCGTGGAACTGAGGTTCTTTACAGCGCGTACGCACCCACTGGGTAATCCGGCATTGTCCGTCCCTGTGGAACGCTGAGCAAAATGTGGGAGCTGGCTTGCCTGCGATAGCGGCCTGTCTGTTGGCCCATCTGGCACTGATACACCGCTATCGCAGGCAAGCCAGCTCCCACATTGACTGCATTTCAAGTCGGGATCTGCCTCATTCCTCAGCGCTGTGCACCACCACCAGCAACTGCGCCTGCACCTCTCCCACCGAGCGAATCCGGTGGGGTTTCTGCGCGTTGAAATGCAGCGCATCGCCGCGCTCCAGCAGCACGCGCTCGTTCATGAAATCCACTTCCACCTGGCCTTCATGCACGAATAAAAACTCCTCCCCCAGGTGCTCCTTGAAGGTCTTGTCGGTGAACTCCGCCGGCGGATAAATGATGAACGGCAACAGGCTGCGCTCGCTGACTTGATGGGCCAGCACCGCATAACCCGGCGAGGTGTCGGGCCGCTCATGGCTGCGCACCAGGCTGTAGCTGTCGAGGCTGACGTTGTCTTCGCTGAACAGTTCTTCGACCTTCACGTTCAACGCCTTGGCGAGTTTCAACGCCGCAGCGATGGATGGCGTATTAAGCCCGCGTTCGACTTTCGACAGGTAACTCTTGGTCATCCCGGATTTTTCGGCCAAGGCCTCCAGGGTCACGCCAAGTTTTTTTCTTAATATTTTCAAGCGGATAGACATTTGCTGCGGTTAATCCCTGCAGAAAGCGATGAGACAGGCTTGCCAATGACACAATGTGTCATATAGCATCTTTAGTGTCATTTGCATTCACCCAACGACCTTGCGAGCAGCGGGCGACCAGCAAATCCGACGTCCATTGAACCACCCAAAGGACACCGATATGGCCAAGACATTAGCACTCCCAAAAGACCAACTGGTCAAGCAAGCACTGAGCCAGATGCAAAACAGCCTGGCAGATAATACGTGGACCGACCGGCAAAAGCTGGCGCTGACCTGCCGAATCCTGTTCGAGTACGGCCACGACTCCGGCCTGGCCGGGCAGATCACCGCCCGTGGGCCGACGCCCGGCACCTACTACACCCAGCAACTGGGCCTGGGTTTTGATGAAATTACCGCCAGCAATCTGTTGCTGGTCAACGAAGACCTCGAAGTACTGGAAGGCCATGGCATTCCCAACCCCGCCAACCGTTTTCACACCTGGGTGTACCGCGGCCGCCCGGATGTAAACTGCATCATCCACACACACCCCACGCACATTGCCGCGCTGTCGATGCTGGAAGTGCCGTTGCAGGTGTCGCACATGGACCTTTGCCCGCTGTACGAAGACTGCGCGTTCCTAGAGGCCTGGCCCGGCGTGCCGGTGGGCAACGAAGAAGGGGAAATCATCACCACGGCCCTGGGCGACAAGCGCGCCATCCTGCTCTCGCACCACGGGCAGTTATCCACCGGGGCCAGCATCGAAGAAGCCTGCGTGATTGCGCAGTTGATCGAACGGGCTGCCAAGTTGCAGTTGCTGGCGATGTCTGCAGGTACCGTCAAACCGATCCTGCCGGAGCTGGGGCGCGAGGCCCATGACTGGATCTCCAAGCCCAAACGCCACGGCGCCGCGTTCAACTACTACGCTCGGCAAAACCTGCGCAAGCACGCCGATTGCCTGAACTGATTGCCCCCCTTTTCGACCGGAGTTTTCCCCATGTCCAACCCAACCATTCACGGCATCATCGGCTACACCATCACCCCCTTCAGCGCCGACGGCCAGCGCGTTGACCTCGACGCCCTCGGGCACTCCATCGACCGCTTGATCAACAGCGGCGTCCACGCCATTGCGCCTTTGGGCAGCACGGGCGAAGGCGCTTACCTGAGCGATGCCGAGTGGGATGAAGTCAGTGCCTACAGCATCAAGAAAGTCGCCAAGCGCGTGCCGACCATTGTCAGCGTGTCCGACCTGACCACCGCCAAGGCCGTGCGCCGCGCCCGCTACGCCGAAGAGCACGGTGCCGATGTGGTCATGGTGTTGCCGGCCTCGTACTGGAAACTCAGTGAAGCGGAAATTCTCGCTCACTACGCCGCGATCGGCGACAGCATCGGCGTGCCGATCATGCTTTACAACAACCCGGCCACCAGCGGCACCGACATGTCGGTGGAGCTGATCCTGCGTATCCTCAAGCAGGTCGAGAACGTGACCATGGTCAAGGAGAGCACTGGCGACATCCAGCGCATGCACCAGTTGAAACTGCAGAGTGACGTGCCGTTCTACAACGGTTGCAACCCGCTGGCGCTGGAAGCCTTCGCGGCAGGTGCCAAAGGCTGGTGCACCGCGGCGCCGAACCTGATCCCGCAACTGAACCTGAGCTTGTATCAGGCCGTACTGGCCGATGATTTGAACAAGGCGCGGGAGCTGTTCTACCGACAGTTGCCCTTGCTGCAATTCATCCTCAAAGGCGGGCTGCCGGCGACGATCAAGGCCGGGTTGCGCTTGACCGGGTTGGAGGTGGGTAATCCGCGCTTGCCGGTGTTCCCGTTGGGTGAGGCAGGGATCGGACAGCTCAAAGCGTTGCTGTCATCGGTGTAAAAAACGCCCCGGCTCTGGCGAGCCGGGGCGCAGGTCTTCTTGCACGACTGTCAGGTCTTGTCCTTGATAGTGACACTGGGACCATTGGTCTTGACGCTGGCAATGCCATTGTCTCGTGCGGCTGTAGAGGTGTACTGCTCGCTGCTGCCGATCACTTGATGATTGGCCGCCTTGAGGTTGAAGAACGGTTGGCCGTTGCTGGCCACTTTTTTCTCATAACGTTCATCATGTGGGCTGTTGGCCTGCACTGAAGCAATGCCGGTTTCAGCAGCACCACGGGTGGTGTACAGCTCGCTGGTCAATATGGTTTCTGCGTTCGCCGCCTTAAGCACGAAACGAAACTGCCCGTTACTGCTTTTACTCAACTCATACCATCCAGCCATGACTTTCTCCTTTGAGTGGGATATCGCTCCCAAACTTGTAGGATTAAAGGCCATGCCCCAATTTTTTCCAGCCAAACACGGGAGATCCATTTAGCTGGAGACAAATGACAATAGTTCTCGATATCATTCGCGACTTTTCCACGTCGTACTTCGTCAAGAAGGGTATCCATGTCTCGTCCCCAGCCCGATCCGTCGGCGGCCGATGCCTGTCGCGGGTTTTATGCAGACATTCTGTATTTCCTGCGTAAACGCACGGACAACGCCAGCGACGCGGCGGACATGGCCCAGGATGTGTTTACCCAATGGCTGGGCTACCGCGACCGTGCCAAGGTCGAGCAGCCACGGGCGTTTCTGTTCCAGATGGCGCGCAACCTGCTGCGCGATCACTGGCGCAAACAGAAGGTACGGCAAACCGTCCACCCTGATCACGCCGAAATGGATGCCGAGCCGGTCACCGACGAGCACAACGACCCCATGGCCGCCGCCCTTCGCCTGCAACGCCTGGAACAGTTGAAAGAAGTCCTTGCCGAACTCTCGCCGCGCCGACGAGAAGCCCTTATGCTGCACCGCTTCGAAGGCTTGAGCCAGGCGCAGATAGCAACGCGCATGGGCATCTCCACCAGCATGGTGGAAAAGCACATCGCCTTTGCCCTGCTGCACTGCAAGCGCCGCCTTCAACCCGCCCCCGGCACGGAGCAGCCAGAATGAACCGCCCGAGCGACACAGACGCGCTGGACAGCCAAGCGAGCGATTGCATCGACGCCCAAGCCGCCAGTTGGTTTGCACGCAACCGCAACGAAGCAAGCCGCGCCGACCGTAAAGCCTTTGCCGACTGGCAGGCGGTGCCCGCGCATGCGCGCGCCTATGCCGAATTCGAACAGCTGTGGGCCGATCTCGCCCAGTTGCAACAACTGAACAAACCGTTGGCACTGCCCAAGCGCAAGCCCAGCCTTTGGCGCCCTGCCCTGGCGATGGCCGCCGCCCTGCTCTGCGCCGTGCTGGCGACCTCTATCGGCGCACCGCGCGAGCTGTATCACAACCAGGTTGCCACCCATGCCAAGGGCATGCGCACGCTGAATCTGCCAGATGGCAGTACCTTGTATGTGAATGCCAACACCCATATCCGCGTGGACTTCAGCGCCCATCAACGGGTGCTGCACCTGGACAAAGGCCAGCTGTACATCGAAGTGGCCGCCGACAAGGAACGCCCTCTCTACGTGCAAGCCGGCGAGTCGAGCGTACGGGTGGTGGGCACGGCTTTCGATGTGCGCCGTGGGCAGCAGCAATTGGTGGTCAGCGTTGCCCATGGCCAGGTCGCTTTCGCGCCAAATGGCAATAGCCCCGTCACCCTGCTCGGCGCCCAGCAACGGGCCTCATACAACTACGCCAAAGGCACCGTGCAGCCGCAAAGCCTCAGCGCCGAAGAGGTCGCCGATTGGCGCAGCGGGCATTTGTCGTTTCGCAATCGAGAGCTGGCCAGCCTGATCGACGAACTGAGCCTCTACCGCCCACAGGCGCCGTTGCAGGTCAGCAAGGCCGTGGCGCAACTCAAGCTATCGGGCAACCTTGATGTGAGCGACCCGGACGCCCTGCTCAACGCCTTGCCCGTGCTGTTGCCAGTAAAAACCGTGCTCTCGGCGGATGGCATCATGAGAATCGAGCCGAGCAAATAAACGGCAAACACCACACATGAGAATATTTTGCATTCGCATGTGTGGTTTTTTTTGCCTGCCCCGTCTTCCTCCTGTCTGTGTTTGATACGCACACCTTTTTGGCTATTTAGCCGCTCCGGGGGATTTCATGTTTCGCGCGCCTTGCCACGCTTCGCACCTGTTTCTTCGACCGACACTCATGGCTACGTGCCTGGCCTTGAGCCTCAGCGCCGAAGCCGAGTCGTTCAAGCTGCACCTGCCGGCCCAGTCGCTGGCCACGTCCCTGAGCCAGGTGGCCCAGCAAGCGAAAATCCAGCTGCTGTTCGATGAAACCCTGCTCAAGAACGTGCAGGCCCCGGCGCTTGACGGTGACTACACCCCGGAAGTAGCCATCCGCTCCCTACTCATAAAAGGTGAGCTCCACCTGATCAAGGTCGGCAGTACCTATGTGGTGCGCCCAGACGAGGGCAAAACCACCACCGGTGGCGCGATCCAGTTGGACACCCTGAGCGTGATCGGCACCGGCAATGAGGTAAACGCCAGCACCGTCAACCGCTCCACCCTGACCCAGGCCGACATCGACCGTTACCAGTCCAATAACATTCCCAGCCTGTTGCAGACCTTGCCCGGTGTCAGCCAGGGCGGCTCGCTGAAGCCCGGCGGCCAGACCATCAACATCCGTGGTTTCGGCGATGCCGAAGACGTGCCGCTGACCGTTGACGGTGCCACCAAGACAGGCTTTGAGCGTTACCAGCAAGGCACGGTGTTTATCGAGCCCGAGCTGATCAAGCGCATCGAAGTGGAAAAAGGCCCCAACTCGCCGTTCACCGGTAATGGGGGCTTCGGCGGCACGGTCAACATGGTCACCAAGGACGCCCCGGACCTGCTCAAGGACGGCCGCAACAGCGGTGCGATGCTCAAATATGGCTACTCCAGCAACGACCATGAACAGGTCTACAGCAGTGCCGTCTATGGCCGTACCGACGACGGCCGTTTCGATGCGCTGGCCTACCTGACCCAACGCGACGGCGGCGATATGAAGGTGGCCGCCAAATTGCCCAACGACAACAATGAGTACCCGATCAACCCCCAGCGCCTGCCCAACAGCGCCCAGGATGTGGGCGGCAAGCTGTTCAAGGTCAACGCGCACTTTACCGATGAGCACAGTGTCGGGCTGTCGTACTCGCGCTCCCACAGCAACCGCTGGACCCCGTTTTCCGCCGCCAGCTACCCCACGCCGCCGACCCAGTTCAACATCGACCGCTACGGCTACGAAGGCGCCTTGAAGCGCTTCCTCGCCCATCGTGACACGGTCGACACCACCTGGTCGGGCAAGTATGAATACCAGCCGCTGGACAACCCGCTGGTGGACTTGACCATCAAGTATTCCCAGTCCAACACCGAACAGACCGATGAGCGTGACGCCACGGCGTTTTTCCAGTTGGCCACCGGCGGGCGCAAGATGGACACCGCCTACACCGACAAGCTCCTGGATATCCGTAACGTCAGCCTGTTTGAAACCGGCCCCTTGCAGCATGCCGTGACGGTCGGCGGGCAAATCCGCAAGCACACCCGCGAAACCGAGATGTGGATGCCCGGCGCCACCTACAACACGCCGCGCTACAACTACGGGCACTTCCAGCCGGGCTTCATGCCCCACGGCAAAGTCGATACCAACAGCTTCTTTATCCAGGACGCGGTGACGTTGGGCGACGTGACGATCACGCCGTCGCTGCGCTATGACCATGTGCGCAACCGCGGCGAAGGCAACGATGCGCCCTACTACAACAACCCGGCAGTGGGTCACGACTACAGCGACCACACCTACACCGGCTGGTCGCCACGCCTGGCGCTATTCTGGACCGTGACGCCGAATGTGGGGCTGTTCGCCAACTGGAGCCAGACCTGGCGCGCGCCGGTGATCGACGAACAATACGAAGTGCAGGGCGTGGGCAGTCGCACCGCCACCAGCGTCGACCTGGACCCGGAGCGCATCACCTCGATCACCCTGGGCAACATCACCAGCTTCGATAACCTGATCGCCCAGGACGATAACCTGCAACTGCGCACTACCCTGTTCCACAACAAAGTCGAAGACGAGATCTTCAAGGCCACCGGCGTGGGCTGCCAGAACCAGGCTGTCAATGGCGGCAGCATCGCTTCAGCTTGCCCGCCTGGGCCGATGTCCAACTACCGCAATATCGGCAGCCTGACCATCAAGGGCGTTGAGCTCGAATCGATCTACAACTCCACCTACCTGTTTGGCTCGGTGTCGTTCGCCTATGCCAAGGGCCAGCACCAAGGCGCCTACACCAATCCCTGGGGCCCGGACGTAGCCGCGCGGGATATTCCGCCGACCAAATGGGTGCTGGTACTGGGTACCCACATCCCGGCCTGGGATGCACAGGTGGGCTGGATGGGCCAATTCATCGGCGCCACCGACCGCCTGCCCAGCGACAAATACTCTGGCGGCCCGGGCTCCAGCATCGGCGACGTGTTCTACGACCAGTACGGCAACAAGCGCTACAACACCCAGGGCCTGTTCGCCAAATGGGCACCGCAGCAGGCATACCTCAAAGGCACCGAGGTGAACTTCACGGTGGACAACCTATTCAACAAAAACTTCCGCCCGGCCTTGAGCGGCGACCGGGCGTACACCAAGGGGCGTGATGCGAAGATCAGCGTGACGCGGTTCTTCTAAGCACACACACATTCCAAATGTGGGAGCTGGCTTGCCTGCGATAGCCATAAGTATCTACACAACGCTGTAACGGTCGACGGTAACCACGATGCGAAGCGAGTCGCTTTTGATCTTGATCTGCTTTTGATCTTAGGCGCCCCGTT
>NZ_WJZM01000036.1:0-61468 GCF_021609545.1 Pseudomonas sp. PA-1-6B | reverse complement strand
CGTGGGCCGCCGCCACGCGCCATCCATGGCGCGGGGCGGCTAACCCGGCGTCCTGCCGGGTTACCCACGAATTCAAGCCTGCGTTCGGCCAGCGTGGTTTAACGGGGCGCCTGAGATCAAAAGCAGATCAAGAGCAAGATCAAGAGCGGCTCGCTTCGCATCGTAGTTAGCGGGGGGATACGCCTATATCGTGTATGTGGATTTTTCCGAGCAAAAGGCGGTCAGTATCATTACAGCCCTTCCGCTCCTTGCGGAAAAACCACTGGGCGGATAGCGCAAAATGCAGGATGCACGATGGCCCTTCATGCAAATTGCACGAAAATGAAAATCCTATAAATTTATAAATACCTGATTTATAAGGATTTTCTATAAATTCCAATACTGGCACAATCACTGCACCTATCACTCCATGCTTGCCAACTTGAGCCAATGGAGCTGATAGACATGAGCCTGATCCAAGATAAATTCGCTTCGGTATTCTCCAACTACGACGTCACCACCCAGCCACGTCCGGACGGCGGCATCCTGTTGACCCTGCGCAACAGCGAAGGTAAGCAGGTCAAGCGCTCGATCTCTTATCAGCAGTTGCACACTGCCGACCAACTGACTTGGGTGATCAGCGCCATTCGCCGTGACTTGGCTGAACAAGCCAGCGAACTGCCGCAGATTTCGATGCTGCAAAGCCAGAACCGCTTTGCGCTGCCGACTTATCATTCGGCCTAAGCGACAGTATCCAGTCCTGAATAGGTTTACACCTGGTTCTTCCCGACGCCCGATGCATTGTATCGGGCGTTTTTATTCGGTCCCGCAGCCCTTTTAGTGGTCCCAAGTCTAGCCAAATGCCTCTTTGACCAAGCTGTCGAACATGCTGTAGGTCGACAGCGCTTCACGACGGTGATCTTCATCGCTGGCGTCCAGGGGTGTGACCCGCAAGGTCTGGATCTCGATGACATTGCTGGCTGCGTCATGCTGGTAGTGCAGGAGCACCGAGATACCATAGTTGTCGCCACACAGGCTGTAGCAGACATTCATATACTGCGGCTTGAGCAGCTCCAGGCCGTACATCTGGCTATGGATGGCTAAGGCACAGACCCTGGCCTGGCATGTCGCAGCGAAGGCCGACTTGGGCAGTTTCTCGGCGTAGGCCGCGTCGCCGATCACATGCACATCCGGTACTAGCAGGGATTCCAGGGTTTGGGTGTTGACCGGACACCAGCCATGCTCTGCGGCCAGGCCGTTGTGCCGTGAAAAATCATCAGCCTGTTGGGGCGCAATGATATTGATCACATGGCCGCTGACCGGACCACCCTCGGTCAGCAACTGCCCCTTGGCTTCGTCGAAACCTAGCACGGTCCCCCCCTGCAAGGCGCCGACCCACTGGATGGTGGCCTGCTTACTCCCATAGCCATAGAAACGTTTCCAGGCCTGCTCGAATTGCGCCTGCTTGGCAAACCGCGGCTTGGCATCCAGGACGATCACCCGAGAATCGGGCTTGTGGGTCTTGAGATAATCGGCAATCAGGCTGGCCCTTTCATACGGCCCGGGTGGGCAGCGGTAATCGTCCACGGGTACCGAGATCAGCACATTGCCGCCGTTGGGCATGGCCTCCAGTTGCTGCCGGAGCAAGCGCAGTTGCTCGCCGCCGCCCCAGGCATGAGGTACACGACTGGACACCGCCTCGCTGTAACCGGCGATGCTGTCGTACTTGTAGCCAATACCCGTTGCCACTACGCAGCGGTCAAAGCCGAGCACCGAACCGTCCGCGAGCCTGATCTGCTTTCGTTTGGCATCGATCAAGCGCGCCTTCTGATGGAGCACCTCGATGCCCTCGGCTCGTAACTGCTCGTAACCAAAGACCAGGGTTTCTTCGTCCCGCTTGCCCACCAGGTATTCAACCCCCAGCAGGCAGCAGTGATACTGCCGGCTGGGCTCGACCAGAGTGATGCCGACGTTGGCGTCCAGGCGCCTGAGAGTACGAGCGAAAGTTGCGCCGGCAAAACCACCGCCGATCACCACTACCGCATAAGAGTGGGCCGTCACGGCCACCGCAGGTCTGGCCAGGGCCTGGATCGAGGAAACGCCGATGCCCGTGGCCAGCCACCTGAGCAGCAGCCTGCGTTGTGGGTTCATCGACATAGTGCCCCCTGCGCGCAACCTTGTAGATACCCCAGAAGCTGCTGCAACTCCTCGCCTTTGAGGGCAGACATCGCACTGGTCATTTCCTCTGGCATCGTTCGTTGGCCTGTGACCATATCCTTCAGCACTCCTTGCATATACTGCGCATTCTGTCCTTTCACATACGGCGTATCTGCCTGCTCCTCATGGCAACTGGAACAGTGTTGCGCGTACAGCCGCTCACCCTGTTTGTGTGCCTGGGACACGGCCCCCCCGAGCGATTCTTTCGGCAGGCTGCTGTAATACTCGGCTAACTGCCTGAGCGTCTGGTCGTCGTACCCTTCCATCGCCCGGTTCATGATGGTGCCTTTGAGAGTGCCGTCGCGATAAGCCGCCAGGATCTTGTACAGGTAGGCCTCGGGCTGGCCGGCCAGCGAAGGAATCGCCCCCGGCGTGCGCTGTCCCTCGAAACCGTGGCAATTGATACAACCGTTGCTCAACATGAAGAGCTCGCCACGACTGCCTGCTTGCAGACTGGGAACTGCAAAAAACACTAGGCCAATCAACAACGCCCCGATAACCACGCGCATAGCCTGGACTCTCTCTGTGTATCGGCCGCTGCATCGGCGGCCGAGTCATTCCGTCGACTACTCAGTGAGTACGTTGCTCATGTACACCTTGGTGTAACGCAGGTACTCCTTGGGAATGTGGTAACCGCCGTAGGCTTTCACATGGCCGTCGATATACCCGCTCATGGCCTCGCGCGAAGCGAATATCCGCTTGGCTCGCTCGAAGGTCGCAGGGTCGCGGTAGATCATCATGTGGATCAGCGGCTCGCCCAGTTCGGTGGGGATCAGGTTGATCACCTTGACCCCTTCCTTCGACTTACCAGCATAAGTCTGCATGTGCGCAGCCTGAGAGGTGACGAAGGTATTCAGGAACGCCTCTTCCTGACCCTTGGGCGGCTCGAAAATGATGGTCATTGCTTTGCTGGAGGAGGTGGCGGCCGAGGCTGGGGCTGTCGGGGCCTGAGTCTGAGCCCATGCATGGCTGCCAAAAAACCAGATAAGGCCGACTAGGCCAAGACACGCTGTAAGATTGCTCACCGTTATCACCGTTATTGTTACCAATGGTTTTTTTGTCGAGCCAAGCATGTCCGGCGAGCGGACCTGGGATGGCTGACTCGAGGCTTTTGCTATTTGTGCAGCACGACTGAAATCATTTTTCCGTCCAAGTCCCCCGTGGGGTTGGCCGTATCCCTGGGGGCAACCTGCACGGAACTGATTTCCACGCGGCGATAGTGTTCGAACATCACACGCTGGTACTCCAGTGGCAGCAAGGTCCGGATGCAGAAAAGGGCGAGGCGCCCGCCATCATCGAGCAGCGACTGCGCGGCAAACTTAAGGAACCTGAGGTTTTCGTTGTCAACCGCCGCCATTTCATCGGCGAACGGATCGAAGAAAATCGCGGAATAACGCTGGCTGCTGGTGTCAAACTGCTGCCAGTAGCCGGGGTGCAACTGAATGTTCTTACGTACGCCCTTCCAGCGCTCGGCCTGGAGCAGCACCTGTGGGTGGGGCTCGACAATGGTATGGGACGCCGGGCCGAACTCCTGCAGGATGCTGGCCGAGATGCCCATGCCGAAGCCGATTTCCAGTAGCCGGTCATCAGGCGTGAGCTTGAGGTCCTCGACCATCCTGCGGATCAGTGGCCTCTCCCACTCATGCATGACGTACTCGTTGCCGATGCGCAGTGAATCGCCGGTGTAGACCGCCTCTGTCGCCAGATAGTCCTTGCGTTGCGGGTCCATGAACACTCCTTTCTCGTCAATCAGGGGTAGGTACGGCGATCACTCCAACAGGCAGACGGCATTACCGCACCAGTTTCAATTCGGGCCTGCCGACGAAGGCTTGCGCCGGCGTTACATTCGATTTCAGCAGCAGTGTCTGGAACCCGTCCTTGAACGGAACCCTGGCGAGGATCGCAATACTCAGCTCTTCGAGGTACAGCGAAAAGCCTTGGAGCATCTTCAATGGCAGACCGGCAAGTACGGCGTATGCGATTTCGAGCAGTAACTGGTCGAGATAGATCACCAGGGTCCTTTCGCTGTACCGGTGCAGAATCGCTTCCAGTTCGATGGCAAATACATGGTAGAGAGTGTTGAGGCTCTGGCTACCGTAGCGACCAGCATAGGAATCGAACAACCAATCCATCTTGCGAGCCCCATAGACCTGCTGCGGATCGTAGAACTCCTGCTCGAAGACCAGGGTCTGGATCCCCAAGCTGCCAGCCAGCGACAGGACCGGGACATAGCAGGTCGAGCACCCGGACAGAACTAGCAGGTCACCATGTGCGCACTGCAGCGTATGTAGGTGGTTTTGCAATAACTCCTCATCGAACTTCCTCGCACGGCGCATGAGAATCACGTTCATCTCATCGAACTCCTGAAGCCAGCCTCGCAGGCCGTCAATGCCTCGATATGCCGCGTACGGGTAGCGCCGACGATACAAGCGTCTACCTGCCGATGATGAAA
The DNA here is from genome assembly GCF_021609545.1 of Pseudomonas sp. PA-1-6B. Lineage (NCBI taxonomy): Bacteria > Pseudomonadati > Pseudomonadota > Gammaproteobacteria > Pseudomonadales > Pseudomonadaceae > Pseudomonas > Pseudomonas sp. PA-1-6B. The sequence continues at coordinate 56,820 of NZ_WJZM01000036.1, read as the reverse complement.
GGCGTAGTGCAGCGCAGGCGCCAGCGGAATATCGCCGCCCGCCAGGCAATGCACGGCGTAGAGGCGGGATCGGGCCTTGATTTGGCGCAAGTAGCCGGCGTAGCTTGGGCATTGCATGTTCAGCAGGTTGACCGGCACCGCGGCGCCGGCGAACGATCGCTCTCTCAACACCTGCAGGAAGCCGGCGCTGGGGTGGAACCCCAGGAGAATTCGCGAGGCAATCGCAATGGCCGCCTCCATCTGTTGCAGGATCGCTTCGAGCAGCGCGTATTGCTGTTGCGCAAGCAGAATGTCCAGCCAGTCGCCCCCCAGGGTCACTAGGCCCGGCTGGCAGTAGTGGATGATATCGAGGTCTTCGGCTATCTGTTGCGCATCGGCGGCGAAAGTATATCCAGGAGCCGTGTAGTAGTACTCCGGGTTGGCCTGGATCTGACGGACACTGACGCCCTGCCCCGTTGCCTGCTCGGTGACTCGCAGCAAAAACCGCGAATGATAGATATGCCGCGTTCGTGCGCCCCCAGCCAAGGCATTGCTGACAGCCTTGGCTGTGGACCAGTCGCCGCTGGCCAGGCCCAGTCCGGATTTGGCCAGAACCCTGCGCGCGATCTCCTCGACCTGTTGCGCCGAGTAAGGACTGCCGTAACGTTTAAGAAACCCCCGGTCGCCCAAGTACAGAATCGGCTCATCCATGAGTCTTTCCTCGCTCCGGGCAATCAACTACCAGCTCGCCGAGCTCTATGTCATTTTCCAGTCGGCAACGATGATCCACCAGCACCAGGGTGTTACCGCTACGCTCGGCGTAAAGGTGCAACGCTTGCACACGCTCGGCCAACTGCTCCGCGCGCAAAGCACTGAACGGCTCGTCCAGCAACAACAGATGATGGTGGTCCTCCGGCAACGCGCTCAGCCAAGTATCCAGCCAGCCGCTTGCCCCGGGTTCACCGCCGAGCAGCGCCTGGGAATTACTGTCCAGGTAATAGCAGTTTGATGTCATGGCCTGCACCATGCCCGCCTCTTCGATGATCACGTCGGTGATACCGGCCACGCCCTTGAGGTAATCGCTCTTGCCAGAACCGGAGTGCCCCGATAGCGAATACAACCGGCTCCGTTCCAGGCTCAGGGCACGATAGGCATGTTGAGCAATAAAGGGAGCAATGCTCAGGCTTTGCCCAGCAATCGCCACGACCACCGAGCTTTTGGGCCGGGCAAAATGCTGCAGACGCTCCACCGACACCGACTGCGACTTGAAACCTGTGACGGCCAAAAACACATTGGCCAGATCGGAACGCACCAGTAACAAAGCCGTGACCGCGAGCACAAAAGCCGAATCGCTGGGCCGGTAGAGCCAGCCCATCAGGACCACCAGAATAATCACTAGGTCGCTGAGCAAAGTGCAACTGGCTGCCGTGACGGTACGGGTGATAACACTGCGCATGCGAGTGGTGTAGAAATGCCTCACCCCCTCGACTATCGTCCCCCGCTGAGTGAGCGCTAGCCAATCTCCCATGCGTTCAAAACCCACGCCACCGGCCCGGGAAATAGAAAACGTCACATGGGCCGAGCGCAATAGGGAGTCAAATCCCTTAACGCTTTCCACCCGGGTCCGATATAGCTCGTTGATCGAAAGCCGGTACAACCCCGCCAGCAAGCCGCTGAACAGCAGCGCCACCGCGATGCCGAACAGGCCGAACCCCATCCACAAGGCCACGCCATTGCACAGCAATAGCGCGATAATCCAGGCAATGTCGTGGGCATACCAGGCAATACGTTCGAATGTCGTGGTGACGTCGCGAGAAACCACCTGCAGCGCATCGGCCAGGCCAGTGACCCGAATGTCTCGCAAGCCATCGGTGAACAAGCGGGAAAAGCGGCTGCGCAACAGATTCTCGATAAACAGCCCGGCAGCGATTCCTGCCCCTACCCCGACCACGGCATACAACAGAACCTGCCAAGGCGAGAAGCCTGCCTCTGGTAGCGTCAGGTTGGCGGCATAACTCATCATCAGCGCCGGCACCATCAACATCAGCACACCCCAGCCACAATACTTGAACAGATCGCCGAGACTGAAGCGATCCAGTGCCCGGCAGTTAGCCGGCACCGTCGAAGCCGTCCGCTCACTAACCTGCACGGGTGAGCCTTTGCGCTGCGCTATCGCTCTTGCTGCCGATGGGCTGAAGCTTACCCAGGACAGGCACTCCAAGGCGTCTTTCACTGCCAGCGCGGCCGCAGCGTCCAACGCCGAGAGGTCGTGGTCGATATTCAGGGTTCCGTCCTGGGCACGGGCCAGAAACACCCCGCGCAGCAGTTGCAGGCGCAGGCGTTGTCCGGCAGAGAGATTGCTCCCGTCCAGCTCGATGGGCAGCTGCAGGACCTGCTGTGGGTTCGGCCCCAGCTCGGGTACCAGCCGGAAAGCGCCCAGCAAGGCGTGCAGGTCCTCGCGCTGGCTCTCCAGCGGGCCAGGAATCAGTTCGACCAGCTTCGCAGGCCAGACCGGCCAGTCGGCATCGAACTCGATCACGCCCCGGGCCAGATCGGCGGCGGCGGGTCGCAGCACCGAATGCCTGGAGGAATTCTGATACAGACCATTGAGTGCTTCCAGAGAGCGGCCGATGGCCTTGTAACTCACATAGGATCGGGGCAGCGCTAGCACCGACGCCAGCAACGGGATGCTCAGCCAGAAAATCGCCCCTTCCCAGACCGTGGCCGATTCCGAGGTGCCCAGCAGCCCCAGCAACACAAAGGGAATCAAGCGACCGAAACCGATGATGTAGCTGTCGGCACCACGCAACAGAGTATCCAGGTTGCGCAGGCAGCGTTCGCCCCCCAGTGTCCGCTCGATGCTCTGCAAGACCGTCCGGTCGGCGAACTGCTTGAGCCACGGGCCTTTACGCAACCATGCCGAACACCGTTCGATACGCTGCGCCGCCATATCCATGATCCGCTGGTAGTTGCGGTCTGAGAGCCAGGACAGCAGATAGGAAAGCGGCAGGAACACACCGATCACCGCAACCGCCCAGAAACCTGCCGTGCCAAAGACCAACAACGCCAGCAGGATTGAAAGCAGCAGGAAAACCGGAATAGCCAACAGGTTAACGCTAGCACCGATGCCATCGAGAATGACGCTGAAATCCCGCGAAACCACCCGCTCCAGCACCGACACATCTACACGGGGCTGCATCTTGCGCGCCAGAAGGCGCTCGAACTCGCGGCATAACGTCAGGGAGATGTAGCGTTCCAGATTGAGCTCGCTCACCATCAGCAAAAAACCGCTGATGGCCAAGAACGCCAGGAGCACGGTGTCCGTCAGTACAATATCGACGATGCCTTGGGCCGCCACCAGTGTGCTCAGCTTGTAGATGAACAACAGCGGCACGGCGTATTGCAACAACGACACCCATACATAAGCGCCGACCGCCCAGGGCGCAAGGCTGAAGGCCAGGCCGAAAAAGCCGTCGGCGAAAGCTCGCTCTTCGGAGCGAGCGAACGGCTGATAGCGTAATGTCGGCGTAAAACAGTACATCCACTTCACGACAGCGCCTCCTCGCAGTACACCCGACCAGGCTCCAGGGCCTGTACACGCAGCAGGCAGTCTTGGATTTTCTGCAGATCATAATAGTGGGCGGGAATCTTCCGGCACTCACAGTAACGGGCCACCCATTCCTCCAGACTCCACGAACTTACCGGCCCCACCCCCAGGAAGCGGCTCAAGGACAAGATGTCGAACCACACACTGCGCTGCAGGGAATGAGTCTCCAAGTCGAGGATGCGCACGCCATCCACGGTAACGAGCAGATGCTCCGACTTGCAGTCACCGACGCTGATGCATTGCAGGTCGAACGGCGGCAAACGGCAGCGCGACGACAGGCAGGGATCGAGAAACTCAGGGGTACTGCGGTGCCCCATGACCCGCTGGATATTCGCAAGGGCCGTGGCATGCATCGCCGCGTAGGCCGCGATCACTTCAGGCAGGTCGGCCGGACCGGGCAAACGCCCTTGAAGAGACTCCAGCACGAGTACCTGGTGCCGCGCATCCTGACAGCGCATGCCTGCGATCGGCCCCGAGCGGAACAGCAAGTATCCGCTGGCTTCGGCGGTATAGGCCGCCTCATCGAAATAACGTTTGATCACCACCTGCTCGCCCGAGGCCATGCACACGCCCGAGCAGACCAGGGACTTCACCGACTGGCCAAGTACCCGCAGAACCTGATAACGCTCGGCCAACAGCTCGGCAAGCGCCTGTCGCTGCTGCTGTACCTGAGCTGCGCCGAGGAGTTCGAGATGCACATGCTCAAAGGCTCTTTGCCGGCTCATGGCGCAGTCACCAGGGACAGCTCATAACTGCGCAAGGCACGTCCATAGTCCACTTGCTCGTTGTAATACTCGAGCCAGAACGCCAGTGGGCTGTCATAGCGATCGCAGACATACCACTGCGATGCCGACAGGTTGAGCAGCTCCCATATCTGCAACTCGCCGAGAACCAGCTTGCAGAAATCGCCATGGTCGACACGGATGCCGTAGGGATAACGCTTGATCGCCCCCTCGCCTTCGTCCGGCACCTCGATGAACTCGACCCTGGACACATCCAGCACCCACTGTTGACCGGCGCCGTCGTCCCGGATCAATTGCAGCACCGCACGGCACGGACTAACGGGGCGCCCCAGGTAGTTGCTCTGGGCCATCAGGACCTGGCCGTAGCGAGTAATCAGCCAGGTCCTGGCCATTTCGTCGAGATGGGCCTTGATCCGCTGTGTATCAAGAGAGACCGTCTGGCGTCGCCCTTTCGGTGGGCAGGGCCCTACCTGTTCCTCGGATGCGCAGATCCAGCCAGCCGGTTCGCCAGGCCGAGCCGGCGCCACGTCAAAGCTTTCGCCGGGTGTCAGTGAGTGCACCGCCCGCAACAAAGACAGTTCGCTACAGATCTGCGCAAGTTCGAGGTTCGACCAGGGGTGATGCGTCTTGCCAAAGGGATCGCGATATCCATTGCCCGCGAGGAGCAGGGTCGGCACCTGGTTCAGTCGGCGCATCGGTCTATGTACGATTTCGTCCAGCAGACGCAAGCCGGACAGCCGGGTGTAGCGTTGGTCCGGCACCGGCAACAGGTTGTCCAGGCCAATCGGCCCTTGCGTCCCGCTGCACTGGAAATTATTGGTCATAACCATCACCTGGGGCCAGGCAACGGCTCCATTATTGACATCGGCAAAGTAGGCGTCGGCGATTCGGGTGTCGGACTGGATGAACACCGCCTCGCGGCCCTGATGCTCGACATGCAGCGACGCTACCCGGCTGTCCCAGAACAGTACCTCGGTGAAGGGCATGTAGAAGCGCAGCCTCAGCGAGCCGATAACGAACTCTGCCTGAGTATCGACCCGCCGCACCTCGTAACCGCATGCACGGACAATCGCCTCGGCCGCGCCGGGAAACAGTTCCGGGACATAGACCACTTTGCGCTTGAGCAAATGCCCGCAGTCCGACGACAGACGGCGCAAGGAGGCCGGGTGAAAGTGCTGCAGGTGCTCGGTGGTCAAGACAATGCCATCCACCGCCGGCATACGCTGCAGATCGACGTTGCGCGCCGGGATTATCGCAAACTGCCGGTCAGTATCGGAACCGAAGCCACCACCCAGCACCGGGTCAATCAACACATGGCAATCACCAGCCTGCAGTGACCAGCTTTCGTGGCCGATCATCGTCAGTTGCATGGGCACACCTCAAGATTGCGCATGCTGCGCCAGATGATTTTCGCCAAGAGCTCAGGGCTGCCGTTCTCGCCGTAATAGCTGTAGAAGAACGGGATCAGGCCATCGAAGATGCCGGTCTCAAACCAGGACTGGACCGAAACGCCGACGATGTCCCAGACCTGCAGGTCCCCTTCGACCATGCCGATGAAGTCCACCAAGGGCAGGCATACTCCAAAGGGATACAGCCCCACCAGCGATTCGAGCTGGTTATGCGCCTCAGCCTCGAACTGGCCGCTGATCAGATTCAGTGCATAGCTGTCCTGACGCCCCAGGGCATGGGCGACAAAACTGAAAACGATTCTTTTCGGCCCGAGCTTGCACCCGTTGTAGTGAGACATCGCCAACACCTTGCGTCCGGTGATAAACAACATCAGGCTTTTCGCCAGGCGTTGCAGCTCGGCTTGCGCACGTCGCAGCAACTCTTCATACGCCTCGGCGTCCTGCACGTCCGGGCGTACCGATGCGACCACCTCGACGGTCTTGCGGGCATCGATGAACTGGTCCAGCTCCCCCATTAGCAAGTTGTGCTGCACCTTATCCACCTGAACCCAGTCGATAACCGCCTGAGGCCTGGGATCAGTGTCCAGGGAAAAGGCTTCGCCTGGCAGCAGGCCGACAATATTGGTGTCCAGGCTGAGCTGATTGGCCAAGCGGCTCAATGTCGGCTGATCGGAAAACGGGAAAGCGGCGAAAGCGCCCAGGCGCTTGATGAACCCACCGCCGCAAAGGGCGATGTTCTCGGGTTGCACCGGAAAATCGTCCATGTAGCTGGTCAGCACGGCGCTGAGCACACCAATCCCCAACGGACCGACTTTACGGTTGCTGTCACTCGCGTTCTTGCCCCAGTTTTCCAGGGACTGAAAGGCTCCTGGAGGCGATACCCTAGAGTTGTTCGAGACGATCACCAGCTTGGGCGGTACCAGTCGTCCTGCGACGATATCGGTCTTGAACACTTCGGACACCAGGGCATCCACAGCAATGAAGATGCCACCGCTCGACTGCTCGGCCTCCTCGATATGCACCTGGGTGACCCGGCTTTCCCAGAAGGCAGTCTTCGGATCCGCCGGGTAGAAGCGTAGGCTCAAGTCGCCGACCCGCATTTGATCGGTGTCGTTGACTTGCGTAAGGGTGAACCCGAGGTCACGGATGCATTGTTTGACCGGTTCAACAATGGTCGCCCCCACCACAAACCGGGCGGAACGTGGTAACAGATTCAGCGACTTGATATCGAAATGATCGGAATGTTCGTGACTGAGGAAAATCAGGTCTATATCGGAAAGTGCGGCGGCATCGACGGTACGCGGCGGATAGATCTCGATCCGGTGCTCGTCGACTAGCCCGAAGTCTTCACATAACAGCGGGTCAATCAGGATCCTTGTACTTCCATGTTCCACTAGCCACGTTTGATGGCCGATAAAGATCGCCCTCATGTCCACCTCCCTGATCGACAACTGAATACTCAGTACCCAAAAAATGAAAAAGCAAGAAAGGACTTTCTTGCTTTTTCGGGGTCAGTTCAACGGTGGTACGCGCAGCTCGCAGCCTTGGTTTCGGAAACACGGGTCTTGGACTTCTTGATGGCATCGCTCAAGACCTGCAACTCTTCCTTGCTGAAGAATACTTTCTCTACGTCTTGATGATTGGGTGCGGTCGCACCTTTCTGGATATTCTGGTTCATGGCTTGCTCCTTGTCTAAGTGTTTACAGGTATGCCAAAAGGGTAATGGCACTTGCAAAAGCCGAGTCGCGGATAGGCAGCGACATGCCAACACTAGAACCCCGGTAGGGTGCCCGCAATGGAAAATGACCGGCAACAGCATCTTTGGGAAACGTCCGACAAGAAGGCGAGAACTCTAGTTTTCCGGCGCAAATACACATCACAAAGCTTGTCTAAGTGCGTGAACAGAAGCAGAAGGGCTCTTGCATCAATGGGCGTCTCGAGTTGAGCGAATTCAAACGCAAAAAAGGGTCGCGGCGCCATTGGCGTCGCGGCCCTTTTTCATGCCGTTAACATAAGCCCTGGCGGGCGGCCTCATTCTTTGCCTGTACACGGTTGGTGACATCCAACTTGCCGTAGATGTTGCGCAGATGAAATTTAACCGTGGCTTCAGAGGTGGCGCGAATCTGGCTGATTTCCCAGACGGTCTTGCCCTCGGAGGCCCATCGCAGGATTTCCAGCTCGGTGGAAGTCAGAGGCTTGCCGGACAAGCTCATGCGTTTTCTGATAGCCGTCGGCACGATAACCAACGGGCGATACGTCTCCTCGGGGCCACTCATTGTTCTCTCCTTATATCTGCTGATGCGCTGCCATCTTTCGGATTCCTCCCATTGACAGATGGCATAAACATTGACGCCGAACAGAGAGTTACATAAAGAGTGGAATCAAAGCGCACAGCACCGAACAAACAGCTTTGCCCTACAAATAATTAAGTTTCTTCCCACAGCAACTTCCAACTTGCCAGGGTTGAACATTCAGTTATCTATGCTTAGTCATCCAGCCCTGGAAAGCGGGTGGCAATCGCATCACCGGTCAAGGAGGGCACAACGCCTCGGGCCGTGTTGAACAAACGCAGTGTCACACAGTGCGGGTTTTCGCCGATGTCGAACCAGTGCGGTACACCGGCCGGGATGATCAGCAAGTCATTCTTCTCACAGCGCAAGCTGTACACATAGTCGCCTATGTGCAGCGTAAACAGCCCCTGGCCTGCGATGAAGAAACGCACTTCATCTTCACTGTAGGTACGTTCATCCAGGAACTGTGCGCGTAACTCGTCTTTCTGTGGATGGTCGTGGGTCACGCTGACCACTTCAACAGCGGCGTAGCCCAGAGCATCGGTCTGCGCCTGGTACGCGGCGATCATCTGCGCCGCACTGGCGCCCTTCTCGATTGGGCTGGGCTGCCAGCGCTCGAACCGCACACCGTGCTCGGCCAGGGTCGACTGGATGTCGTCGGCATGGGTCAACACTTTGTTCGGGGTGTCCGGGGTGGCGATGGAGTAGACGGCTACATAGCTCATTGCACGGTTCCTTGGTTCGGCTCTTGCAATCGAAGGCCAATGATAATGGCGGCGGCCAGGGCCGCGAGGCTGGCGATACTGAACGTGAAGGTTGGCCCCAGCAGGTTCCAACTGTAACCGGAATACAGGGCGCCGAGCGCGCCGCCGGTGCCGGCCAGCGCGGCATAAAGGGCCTGGCCCTGGCCTTGCTGGCGGTCACCGAAGCTGCGTTGCACAAAGGCAATTGCCGCCGCGTGGAAGCTGCCAAACGTGGCGGCGTGCATCAACTGCGCCACCAGCAGCAGCCAGAAAACCTCGGCAAATGAACCCAGCAGCCACCAGCGCAGCGCCGCCAGCAAGAAGCTGGCGAGCAGCACCCGGCGCACCGAAAAGCGCGCAAGAATACGGCTCATGGCCAGGAACATCAGCACTTCCGCCACCACCCCCAGCGCCCACAGCAGGCCGATCACGCCACGGCTGTAGCCCAAATGCTCCAGGTGCAGGGTGAGGAAGGTGTAATACGGGCCATGGCTCATTTGCATCAGCGCCACGCAGGCATAAAACGCCAACACGCCGGGGCTGCGCAATTGCTTGAGAAAACCATCGCCAGCCAGGCGGTTGCCGTGGCTGGCCGGCTGCGCGTTCGGTACCCACAGGCTGGCGCCGATGATGCCGGCCATGATCACCACGACCACCACCGGGTAAATATCCAGGCTCAGCCAATCGAACAGGCGCCCCATAACCACCACGGCGAGGATAAAACCAATGGAGCCCCACAGACGGATCTGGCTGTAGCGCGAGGTTTGCTTGTGCAGGTGGGCCAGGGTGATGACTTCAAACTGCGGCAGCACCGCGTGCCAGAAGAACGCGTGCAGGGCCATGACCATCGCCAGCCAGGCGTAGGTCTTGCTGACAAAAATCAGGCAGAAGCTGGCCAGGGTGCACACCGCGCCGAATCGCACAATGGCCAGGCGCCGGCCGGTGTAGTCGCCGATCCAGCCCCACAGGTTGGGGGCCACGCAGCGCATCAGCATGGGGATGGCCACCAGCTCGCCGATGCGCGCGCTGGAGAAACCGAGGTGATCGAAGTACAGCGCCAGGAACGGCGCGGTCGCCCCCAGCAGGGCGAAATAGAAGAGGTAGAAGCTGGAGAGGCGCCAGTATGGGAGCGGTGGGAGCATGTTATTGGGGCTGCTGCGCAGCCCAGCGCGAGCAAGCTCGCTCGCCACAACAAGCTCGCTCATTGCCCCAGGCGATCACAGTTGGCCCAGTATCGGGGTACTCACGCGCACATCGGCATTTTGCCCGCGGTTGCGCAGCAGATGGTCCATCAACACGATGGCCATCATGGCTTCGGCAATCGGTGTGGCACGGATGCCGACGCACGGGTCGTGGCGGCCCTTGGTGATCACATCCACCGGGTTGCCGTGCACATCGATCGAACGGCCAGGCGTGGTAATGCTCGACGTGGCCTTGAGCGCCAGGTGCGCCACGATCGGCTGGCCGGAAGAAATACCGCCGAGGATGCCGCCCGCGTTGTTGCTGAGGAAACCTTCAGGGGTCATCTCATCACGATGCTCGGTACCGCGCTGGGATACGCAGGCGAAGCCGGCGCCGATTTCCACGCCTTTCACCGCGTTGATGCTCATCAACGCATGGGCCAGTTCGGCGTCGAGGCGATCAAAGATCGGCTCACCCAGGCCCGGTTTCACGCCTTCGGCCACGACAGTGATCTTCGCGCCGACCGAGTCCTGGTCGCGGCGCAACTGGTCCATGTAGGCCTCCAGTTCCGGCACCTTGTCCGGGTCGGGGCAGAAGAAGGCGTTGTCTTCGACGCTGTCCCACGTCTTGAACGGGATTTCAATCGGGCCCAACTGGCTCATGTAGCCTCGGATGACGATGCCCTGGGTAGCCAGGTATTTCTTGGCGATGGCGCCAGCGGCCACGCGCATGGCGGTTTCACGCGCCGAGCTGCGGCCACCGCCACGGTAGTCGCGTTCGCCGTATTTGTGGTGGTAGGTGTAGTCGGCATGGGCCGGGCGGAACAGGTCCTTGATCGCCGAGTAGTCCTTGGACTTCTGGTCGGTGTTACGAATCAACAGGCCAATGGCGCAGCCCGTGGTGCGGCCTTCGAACACTCCGGAGAGGATTTCGACTTCGTCCGGTTCCTGGCGCTGGGTGGTGTGGCGGCTGGTGCCGGGCTTGCGGCGGTCGAGGTCGCGCTGCAGGTCGTCCAGGCTCAGCTCGAGGCCTGGCGGGCAGCCGTCGACAATGGCGACCAACGCCGGGCCATGGCTTTCGCCCGCGGTGGTGACAGTGAACAGCTTGCCGAAGGTATTGCCGGACATGCAGGGCGCTCCGTGAAATCAGTTGAATCAAGTCAACCGTAATAACTTAAGGCGGCCAGTATACGCAGGCTAACCGACTAGTTCATCCTCGAAACCTTACCGGTAGACGTTGGTCCAACCGGCACCTCTCCAATGATGGCGCTATGATGCTGCGAGCTCTGCTGTTCACCCTCACCCTGTTCACCGCCGTGGCCCAGGCCGCCTCCCCTGTTGTCTTGCAACGCCCGATCAGCCTGGACACCGGCAGCGGCCAACTCTTTGGCTCCCTGCTGTTGCCGCAATCGGATAAACCGGTGCCGGTGGTGCTGATCATCGCCGGCTCCGGCCCCACCGACCGTAACGGCAACAGCGCCGACGGCGCGCGCAATGACAGCCTCAAGCGCCTGGCCTGGGTACTGGCCCGGCATAACATCGCCAGCGTGCGCTACGACAAGCGCGGCGTGGCCGCAAGCCTGGCGGCCACGCCGGATGAACGCAACCTGACCCTGGAGGCGTATGTGGCCGACGCCGTGGCCTGGGGCAAGTTGCTCAAGGCCGACAAGCGCATGGGCCCGCTGATTGTTCTGGGCCACAGTGAGGGCGCGCTGGTCGCCGCCCTCGCCGCGCCGCAACTTGAACCGGCCGGGGTCATTTCCTTGTCTGGCAGCGCCCGCCCGGTAGATCAGGTTATCCGTCAGCAACTGGCCGATCACTTGCCCCCTGCCCTGCTGCTGCGCAGCAATGAAATACTCGATCACCTCAAGGCCGGCCAGGTGGACGCCGACGTGCCGCGCCCATTGGAGGGTATTTTCCGACCCAGCGTGCAGCCGTATCTGATCAGCCTGTTCCGCGCCGATCCGTCGGCCGCCTTTGCGCGCCTGGACATGCCGGCGCTGATCATTCAGGGCACCAACGATATCCAGGTTGGCGTAGGCGACGCCCGGCAACTGAAGCAGGCCAAGCCCGACGCGCAGTTGACGGTGATCGAAGGCATGAACCACGTGATGCGCATCGTGCCCAATAACGTGAAGCAGCAACTGGCCTCCTACAATGACCCGAAACTGCCGCTGGCCGCGGAGTTGGGCCAACGTATCGTCAGCTTTATCGAAGGACTTCAACCCCGTTAAGCGGCAATTGGCCTCCAGTCCTGGAAAAAACGGCCGATAAGTCCAGTGTCGACAGTAAAAAGACTGTCGGCTCGCAGGGCTTGGACAGGATCGCGCCGCATGACAACCACCGAAACAACACCCGAATCTACCGCCGAGACCACGGCCGCAACCGAAGCTGGCGCCGCAGCGGCCCTGCCGTGGGCCGACGTTCACGCCGAACATTTCAAGATGCTGCGCCTGGCCCCGCTGGCCACCGACCGCGCGACCGGCGCACGGCCGTTGCGCTTTGTGCAGTTCGGCTATGCCGAACGCCACGACAAACACCACAGTCTGTTGCGCATGGTCATCCAGTTACCGGGCCAGCGAGTACGGCGCGAGCAGAACCACCTGGATATCTGGGTCGATCACGATAAACACCGCGTGCACTTCGGGCCCGGCAACAGCCTGGAAATCGAGCCGGCCAACCGCGGTATCGGGCGCTTCCTGGTGGCCCAAGGCGCCGCCTGGGCGAAGAAGAAGTGGTCACACTACCGCGTCGACGGCGTGGACCTGGCCAACAAGGACGCCCTCAACGAAGCCACGCGCCTGCGCCGCGATCACTTCCTGCGTATCCAGGGATTTGATGTGGCCTATGCCGATGTGCAGCACCTCAAGGGCAATGTGCAACCCGGCAAGGTCAGCGACGTGCTCGACAGTTGGAACACTGAAAAAGTGCAGTTCGTAGAGATCCTGGAAGCCGCGCAGATGCTGCAACAGGCAGAGCAGAATCTGGCGGAGCAGGAAGTGAAGCTGCGCAAGGAAGAGGAAAAAGTCACCAAGTTCAAGCGTGAAGACAGCGGGCTGCGCTTTACCATCACCTGTCTGGTGGCGTTTACGGTGTTTCAGGCGGGGTTGTTGATCTGGATTGCCACGCACCGCTGATAGATTGAAATGCAATTAAAATGTGGGAGCTGGCTTGCCTGCGATAGCGATGTATCAGTAGCACAAGTGCAAGCTGACCCACCGCTATCGCAGGCAAGCCAGCTCCCACATTGGCCCAGTTTCTTCAGTTAGACCCGTGCGGCAAATACTGCCTGATGATCGCGGCACTGTTCAGCCGTGAGCATGAACACCCCATGCCCACCGCGCTTGAAGTCCAGCCAGGCGAAATCCACTTCCGGGTACAGCGCCTCGACATGCACCTGGCTGTTGCCCACTTCGACAATCAGCAAGCCCTTCTCGGTCAGGTGGTCCGCCGCTTCGGCCAGCATCCGGCGTACCAGGTTCAGGCCGTCGTCACCGCAGGCCAGGCCCAGTTCCGGTTCGTGCTGGTATTCATCGGGCATGTCGGCGAAATCTTCGGCATCCACGTAGGGCGGGTTCGACACGATGAGGTCGAAACGCTGGCCGGGTAACCCGTCAAAACCATCGCCCTGCACGGTGTAGACCCGCTCGTCGACGCCATGGCGCTCGATGTTCTGGTTCGCCACTTCCAGGGCTTCGAAGGACAAGTCTCCCAGCACCACTTCGGCCTCGGGGAATTCATAGGCACAGGCGATGCCGATGCAACCGGAGCCGGTGCACAGGTCGAGGATGCGTGCCGGCGGCTGGGCCAGCCAGGGTTCGAAGCGGTCTTCAATCAGCTCGCCTATGGGTGAACGCGGGATCAATACGCGCTCATCGACGATAAACGACATGCCGCAAAACCAGGCCTCCTTCAACAGGTAGGCCGTTGGCACTCGCTCGTGGATACGTCGATGCAGCAAGCGCTGCACATGGGAGATCTCCTCTTCTTCCAGGTTGCAATCCAAATAGCTGTCGGCGATTTCCCACGGCAGGTGCAAGGCGCCCAGCACCAATTGCCGGGCTTCGTCCCAGGCATTGTCGGTGCCATGGCCAAAAAACAGGTCTTCCCCATGGAAACGGCTGACAGCCCAACGGATATGGTCGCGCAAGGTGCGCAGGCGGGAAGTGATCACGGGGGCAAGCTCCTGGAAAAAACGACTGGCGATTCTAACAGCCTTCACCTGTACCGACGATGTACGAAAAACCTGGCGCCGTACGTCGGATTTCATCAAATCTGCCCGCATTGTGTTAAACAGGCCTGCCTCTTGACATGGCTGCACGCCAGCAACGGCGTACCTTACGATAGTAGCGATTCACAGAAGCGCTCAGCCAGTGGACAATGTCGCAAAAGCCCCACTCACAGGAGCCCCAGAATGTCCGTTCCAAAGACGATGTTTCAACTCAGCGGTCGCGGTTACGCAGCAGCCAACCTCAATCATGCGACCCTGGTGATCATCGACGCCCAGAAAGAATACCTCAGCGGCCCGCTCGCCCTCTCGGGCATGGACGCGGCGGTAGAGAACATCAAGCAGCTTGTGACCGCAGCGCGCAATGCCGGGCGCCCGATTGTGCATGTGCGCCACCTGGGCACCGTGGGCGGCCTGTTTGACCCCCAGGGCGAGCGCGGCGAATTCATTCCGGGCCTTGAGCCTGAGGGTGACGAAACCATTATCGGCAAACTGCTGCCCAGCGCCTTCCATGGCACCGGCCTGGAAAAACACCTGCAAGACCTCGGCTCCCTGGACCTGATCGTCTGCGGTTTCATGAGCCACTCCAGCGTCAGCACCACCGTGCGCGCGGCCAAGAACCTGGGCTTTCGCTGCACCCTGGTGGAAGACGCCTGCGCCACCCGCGACCTGCCCTACAAGGGCGGTATCCTGAGCGCCGAGCATGTGCAGCAAACCGAAATGGCCATCATGGCAGACAACTTCGCCACCCTGGCGCTGGCCAAAGACTTGATCTGATGCTGCTGGCGGTGAGCGGTGTGTTTATTGCTCCGCTCATCCGCAAAGCCCTCTCATTTGGCGCATTTACCTCTCCCCCCGGAACAACCTGTGTATCTTCCGGTCGAAGGGCCGATACCCTGGAGGAAAGGTCGGAATGAAGATATCCGATGGTTTTGATGCTCGTCGCTTGCGCCCCAAGGGCCCGAGCAATTGGCGTCTGCGCCTGGTAGCGTGCATTGCCGCGTTGCTGGCGATAGTAGGCTTGTTGTTGGCGGGCGCTGGTGGCGCCGGCCTGTTTGGGCATTCGCCCGCCCTGGGCGAACTGAATGCCAGCCCGGGCGGCTCGGCACTCCTGCTGGGGATCGGCTTGCTGGTGCTGTGGTTGGGCGTGTGGTTGTGGCGTCGCAGCCGCCGGAAAATGCGCCAGCCGCTGTCGCTGAATATCGCCTCTCACCTGATGAAAAAGCACGACTGATGGCGCTTGGATAGCGTTTCCTGCGCCCTGGCCGCCGCGATTTAGGTAAACTGCCCGCCCTTCGCGGAGGCTGACATGCAAGACGACGATTTTTCCCTGTTCAAAAACGAGCTGCGCGGCGTCAAGCCGATCAAGCACGACCGCGCCGACACCGGCAAACCCAAGACTGACCGGGCGCAGATCGCCAAGCTGCGCCAGGCCGCGACCGTGCGCACCGATGCCACTACCGTGGACGGCCTGTCGGACCAGTTCGTGATCGACGTCGGCCCCGAAGATGAACTGATGTGGGCCCGCGACGGCGTGCAGGAAAGCCAGATGCGCAAGCTCAAGGCCGGCCAGATCCCCTTCGAAGGCAGCCTCGACCTGCACGGCATGACCGTGGAAAAAGCCCGGGAAACCCTCTGGGCCTTCCTGGCCGAAGCGACCAAATTCGAAATCCGCTGCGTACGCGTCACCCATGGCAAGGCTGTGCGGTTGGACGGCAAGCGGCCGATGATCAAAAGCCACGTCAATACCTGGCTGCGCCAGCATGCCCAGGTGCTCGGCTTTACCTCCTGCCAGGCTCGTCACGGCGGTGCCGGCGCGGTGTATGTGATGCTCAAGCGCACCATGATGGAAGGGCGCGACGAGTAACAAGTGCCATCGTCAGGCTTGCAGCGATGTGTCCGCCACCGTAACCTTGCGCTTTGCGAAAATCCCACAGGTAGTTTCATGTCCCTGGAACAGAATTACACCGCGATCCTCGGCCAACTCGGCGAGGACGTGTCCCGCGAGGGCCTGCTCGACACGCCAAAGCGTGCCGCCAAGGCAATGCAGTATCTCTGCCGCGGCTATGAACAGACACTCGAGGAAGTCACCAACGGTGCCTTGTTCAGCTCTGACAACAGCGAAATGGTGCTGGTCAAGGACATCGAGCTGTACTCGTTGTGCGAGCACCACCTGCTGCCGTTTATCGGCAAGGCCCATGTGGCGTATATTCCGAGCGGCAAAGTGCTGGGCCTGTCGAAGGTCGCGCGTATTGTCGACATGTATGCGCGCCGCTTGCAGATCCAGGAAAACCTCAGCCGCCAGATCGCCGACGCCGTATTGGAAGTGACAGGCGCCCTGGGCGTGGCCGTGGTGATCGAGGCCAAGCACATGTGCATGATGATGCGCGGTGTCGAGAAACAGAATTCGTCGATGATCACCTCGGTGATGCTGGGTGAGTTCCGCGAGAACGCGGCCACCCGCAGCGAATTTCTCAGCCTGATCAAGTAACCGGCTGGGCAGGAAGGAACCGGCGTTCATCGCCGGTTTTTTTTCGCCTGCAGAAATCAGGTAAGCTGCGCCCCCTCAGTCATGGGCAAGAGGTTTCAGCCATGTTCGTCAAAGCACTTCGAGTGGGCCTCGGCCACGTCATCATCGCGGGCGACTTTCTTACCCGCCCACGTAAAAAACAACGCCCTGCCGAGCAACAGGCCAAGGTCAATGCTGCAGCCAAGGACCTGACCCTGTATCAGTTCCACGCCTGCCCGTTCTGCGTGAAGACCCGTCGCACCCTGCACCGCCTGAATGTGCCGGTGGCGCTCAAGGACGCGAAGAACAACGAGCAGGACCGCCAGACCCTGCTGGAGCAAGGCGGCAAGATCAAAGTGCCGTGCCTGCGCATCGAAGAGAACGGCCAGACCACCTGGATGTATGACTCCAAGGTGATCATTGACTACCTGGACAAGCGCTTCGCTGCGATCTGAAGCACACGGCGGTCAATGTGGGAGCTGGCTTGCCTGCGATTGCATCACCGCCGTACATCTGCTGCACCGCGGTGCCCGCATCGCAGGCAAGCCAGCTCCCACATTTGCTCTGCGGTGTTCTTAAGTCGGTATTGTCAGGTCGAGATCCAGCAGTGCCGAACCCAGGCACTTGCCGTGGGCGTCCAGGGCCAGCGAGCGGGTTACGCCGCCGCGCAGGATTCCCGGCAGGACGAAGTTCAGGGCCTGCACGTTCGGCAACTCATGGCGCTGAACCGGTGCCGCATCGGGATCGCGTAAATCGACAAAGAACTCAGCCACGCGCTCAGCCGTCAGCTGTTCACACAGCAACGGATAATCCTCGGCGCGATAGGCAATGATCGAGATGTTCGACGTGTCGCCCTTATCCCCGGTGCGGGAATGGGCCAGCCTGTGCAGTTTCATTCTTCAATCCTCGGTTTGACCGCTTCACGGGGCAACAGCAACGACGCCACCGCCACCACCTGACGCACGCTCTTGCTCGCCCCACCGCCGCCGGCCGGGCCATTGGTGTAGAGGGTCTCCACTTCATTGCCGACCCGCACGGCGTCGCTGCGCTCGTCACAACGGGCGGCAACCCGCAGGCGCACTTCCCAAGGCTCGACGCTGCTGCGAGGGCCGTGCAATGAATCCATGCCGATCAACTCGGCACGCAGGTCCTGCATGTTGACCCCGATCAACGCGAGACGCTTGAGCACCACTTCCCGCGCCAACTCGGCCCGTGCGACAGCGCCGGGACCACCGTAGGACATCTGCCCTTCACCAATCCAACCGTCCAGATAACCGACGCTGACCTTCAGTTGATCAGGCCGGGTACGCCCACTGGCTCCCTGGGCACGCACCCGGTCCACGCCCTCCTCGACAAACCCCACCTGGGAAAAGTCGGCCGTCACATCGGGGGTCAAATACGCCGAAGGGTCGTGAACTTCATAAATCAGTTGTTCGGCGCAAGTCGCGCGGCTGACCCGCCCACCCGAGCCTGCCACCTTGGTGATCAACGCATTGCCGTCGGCGTCGATCTCGGCCAGGGGAAAGCCCAGGCGCGCCAGATCCTCCACATCCTTGAAGCCTGGATCGGCGAAATAACCGCCACTGACCTGCCCCGCGCACTCAAGCAAATGCCCCACCAGTGTGCCCCGGCCCAGTCGCGGCCAATCATCGAAGGCCCAGCCGAACTCGAACATCTGCGGCGCCAGGAACAGCGAAGGGTCGGCCACGCGCCCGGTGATCACCACATCGGCGTCGGCGCGCAACGCTTGAACAATGCCCTCCACGCCCAGGTAGGCATTGGCAGAAATCAACCGCTCACCCAATGCGCCTACGGTCTGGCCGTTATCCAGCAACTGCTCGGCAGACAAGGTATGCAGCACGTCATCCCCGACCACTGCCACAACCTTGAGGCCCAGGCCCAGCTCGCCAGCAATGCGCCGTACTTCACTGGCCGCCGCCTGCGGGTTTGCCGCGCCCATGTTGGTGATCACGCGCAGGCGTCCACGCCCCGGCCCCTGCCCCACAAAGGGCAAGACACGGCGCATGCGCTCAGCCAGCAGCGGGTCATAACCGCCTTGCGGGTCGCTGATACGCGCCTGTTGCGCCAGGGCGATGGTGCGTTCGGCCAGGCATTCGAAGACCAGGTAATCCAGGTCGCCGTGTTCGGCCAGTTCCACTGCAGGTTCTATACGGTCGCCGGAGTAGCCGGCGCCGGAGCCGATGCGCAGGATGTTCATCTCAAATCACTCCCAGGAGCAACGCCGTCAGGGTCATCAACACCGAGGCGGCAAACAGGAAAGGAATGGTGAAGCGCTGGTGATCGGCCAGTTCGATCTTGCACAGGCCCACCAGCAGGAAGGTCGCAGGGGTCAGCGGGCTGACCGGGAAGCCGGTGGTGTGCACGCCCAGCAGCGAAGCCTGGGCCACCTGAAGCGGGTCGACGCCCAGGGCCTTGCCGACTTCGGCGATCACCGGCATCACGCCGAAATAGTAGGAATCGGGGTCAAACAACATGCTCATGGGCATGGACAAAAAGCCCACGACGGCCGGGATCAACTTGCCGTGGCCCGCCGGAATCTGCGCCACCGCCACTTCGGCGATGGCCTTGAGCATGCCGGTGCCTTGCATGATGCCGGTAAATACCCCGGCGGCGAGCAGGATACTGGCCATGGTCAGGGCGGTTTTCGCATGGGCGTCAATGCGCGCACGCTGGGCGTCCACGTTGGGGTAGTTGATGCACAACGCAACCACGGTGCCGAGCATGAACATCACCACCGGGTCGACCCAGCCGGCGATCATCACCACCATCACCAGCACAGTCAGCACCAGGTTGACCCAGAACAACCGTGGACGACGCAGCTTGATGTCGTTGTCGCTGAGCACTCGTTGCGGCACCGCCTCCACGCTGGAACCGGCGCCCAGGCCCAGGCGTTTTTCTTCGCGATGGCCCAGCCACCAGGCGCAGGCGAAAACAAAGATCAACCCGACGATCTGCACCGGGATCAGTGGCTGGAACAGGTCGGCCACTGGCACATGCAGCGCCGCCGACGAACGCAGCACCGGGCCGGTCCAGGGCAGGAAGTTGACGCCGGCGGCCATCGCACACACGCAGGCGAGGATGCGTTTATCAATGCCCAGCCGCGTATACAGCGGCAGCATCGCCGGCACCGTCACCAGAAAGGTCACCGCGCCAGAGCCGTCCAGGTGCACCAGCAACGCCAGGGTCGCGGTCCCCACCACAATCCGTGTAGGACGCGTGCCGACCGTGCGCAGGATGCGATCAATGATGGGATCGAGCATGCCCGCGTCGGTCATGATCCCGAAAAACAGGATCGCGAACACAAACATGCCGACCACCGGGGCGACGTTCTTGATACCGATAATGATGAAGGCACTGGTTTGCAGGCCGAAGCCGCCGATCAGCGCAGCGATGATCGGCAAGGCGATCAAGGCCACCAGTGGCGAGAGGCGCTTGCTCATGACGGCAGTGAGCAGGCACAGGATGGTGATGACACCCAGGGTTGCGAGCATGGGTTACTCCAGGGCGGCCTGGTTGGCCGGTTATTGTTTTCCCTGGAGTATTGGAAGCGGGTTAGTCTTTGTAAATTGGAATATTCGGCCTAGCACGTTCGGAAAAACAAAATGAAAAACTCGATCCAGCACATCCAGGCCTTCCTCGCGGTGGCCCGCACTGGCAGTTTCACCAAAGCGGCCAACGAGTTACACCTTTCGCCGTCGGCCCTCACCGTGCAGGTGCAACAACTGGAAGACTGGCTCGGCGTCGCCCTGCTCGACCGCAGCCCGCGCCACGTGAGCATTACCGCTGCGGGCCAGGAGGCGCGCGGGCCCATGGAAAAACTGCTGCTGGACCTGGACAACATCGTCACCGGCTCCCGCGACCTCGCCGCCTTGCGCCGTGGAGTGGTAACCATCGCCGCCCTGCCCTCAGTCTGCGCTGGCGCCCTGCCCCCGGCCTTGCGCCTGTTTCGCGAACGCTTCGCCGGCATCGAAGTGCGCCTGCATGACCTGGTGGCCCAGCGCATTCACGCAAAGGTCCGCAACGGCGAAGTGGATTTCGGCATCGGCGTGCGCGCCCGCCTGAGCCACGGCCTGGACTTCGTGCCCGTGCTTAATGATCGTTTGTGCGCATTTGTGCCGTCAGGCCATGCGCTCGCCCGCCATCGCCAACTGACGCTGGAACAATTGGCGGACCAGCCGATCATCCTGACCGGGCGCGACAGCAGTGTGCGCGAGCAAGTGGACACGCTGTTCGATGAGACACGGTTGACGCTGAACGCCGGCATGGAGGCCAACTACATGTCGACCGTATTGGCCTTGGTGCGCCAGGGCCTGGGCATCAGTGTGTTGCCGGAGTCAGCGGCCGATAGCCTGGACGGTTTGAAGCGGATCAGCATCGATCATCCCGGGGTGAATCGGGAGATCGGGTTGATCAGCCGTAGCGGGATGGGCTTGAGCCCGGCGGCGCAGCGCTGCTTTGAACTGCTCAACAAAGCACTGCCTGACACGCCGCCGCGCTGAATGTGGGAGCTGGCTTGTCTGCGATGCAGACACCTCGGTTTAGCCGGGGCACCAGGGTGACGCTATCGCAGGCAAGCCAGCCCCACATTGGACCGAGTGAATCAGTCGAGCATCGGCACATACCGAGGATGACTGGCCACCCGCTGCAACCACGCCTGCACCGCCGGATACGGCGCCAGGTCAAAGCCGCCTTCATGGGCCACATGGGTGTAGGCATACAACGCAATATCGGCAATGGAAAATTGCTCGCCCACTAAATAAGGCGTGGCTTGAAGCTGACGCTCCATCACTCTCAAGGCCTTGTAACCGCCTTTGTGGGTGGTCTTGTATTCTTCCAGCCGATCCTCGGGCATGTTCAGGTAAAACTGAATGAACCGCGCCACCGCAATGTAGGGCTCGTGGCTGTATTGCTCGAAGAATTGCCACTGCAGGACTTGCGTGCGCAGGCGCGGTTCGGTCGGCAGAAATTCGCTGCCATCGGCGAGGAAGTTGAGGATCGCGTTGGACTCCCACAGGCAGGTGCCATCTTCGAGCTCCAATACCGGGACCTTGCCATTGGGGTTCTTGGCCAGGAACGCCGGGGTCTGGGTATCGCCCTTGAGGATATCGATATCGATCCATTCATACGGGATGCCCAACAGATTGAGCATCAATTTGACCTTGTAGCAATTGCCCGACTTGTAATCGCCATAAACCTTGTACATGGGGCTCCCCTTTTCGCCGCGCTGACCGAATGCTTGCGCCCACAAGGTGCGGGTATCGAAGGCTTGTTTCAAGGCGTCGTGCAGAATAAATCCCTTGGCCTGGGCCTTTCATCCGTTTTCGCCGAGACAATCGAAAACATTATTTGCTTTATTTGTATACAAAAGCATAATTCGCCTCGTGCGAGTTTCTGACCTTTTGGTCAACAAAGCCCGCCAGTACCTCAAAGCGCGGTTGCCCACTCATGTAACCGGCGCTGGAAATAACAATAAAACGATTGAGGAGTACTCGCTGTGGATAGCCGTAAAACCGAAGCCCCTACGTTGGATCTGGCCGCGCCCCGAGGCGGTTGGCTGGAGCGCCTGTTCAAACTGCGCTTGCATGGCACCACAGTGAAGACCGAGCTGATCGCCGGCCTCACCACCTTTATCACCATGGCCTACATCATTTTCGTCAACCCCAACATCATGGCCGATGCCGGTATCGATCACGGCGCGGCTTTCGTCGCCACCTGCATCGCCGCCGCGCTGGGCTGCCTGTTGATGGGCCTGTACGCCAACTGGCCAGTGGGCCTGGCGCCGGGCATGGGCTTGAACGCGTTTTTCACCTACACCGTGGTCGGCACCATGGGCTACAACTGGGAAACCGCCCTCGGTGCGGTATTTGTCTCGGGTGTGCTGTTCATGATCCTGACGCTGTCGCGTATCCGCGAATGGTTGCTCAACAGTATCCCGGTCAGCCTGCGTCATGCCATGGGCGCGGGCGTGGGCCTGTTCCTGGGGGTGATCGGCCTGAAAACCGCCGGCATCATCGTCGACAGCCCGGCCACCCTGATCAAGCTCGGCTCCCTGCATGAACCCGCCCCACTGCTGGCGGCGGTGTGCTTCCTGCTGATCGCCATCCTCAGTTACCACCGCGTATTCGGCGCGATCCTGATCAGCATCATCGCCGTGACCCTGGCGGGCTGGGGCCTGGGCCTGGTGCATTACAACGGCATTCTCTCTACCCCACCGAGCCTGGCACCGACCTGGATGGCCATGGACGTAATGGGTGTGTTCAATGTGAGCATGATAAGCGTGGTATTTGCCTTTCTTTTTGTACACATGTTCGACACTGCCGGTACACTGATGGGCGTTGCCCAACGCGCCGGGCTAGTCAAGGCAGACGGCAAGATCGACAACCTGTCTCGTGCATTAAAGGCCGACAGTGCTTCCAGCGTGTTCGGCGCCATGGTTGGCGTGCCGCCTGTGACCAGCTATGTGGAAAGTGCTGCTGGTGTAGCTGCCGGCGGCCGCACCGGCTTGACTGCCGTGACCGTAGGCGTGCTGTTTGTGGCGGCGATGTTTTTCGCGCCGCTGGCCGGCATGATTCCCGCCTATGCCACGGCGGGCGCATTGATTTACGTGGCAATGCTGATGATGGCGAGCATGGCCCATATCAACTGGGATGAAGCCACCGACAGCATTCCGGCCATCGTGACCGCGATCATGATGCCGTTGACATTTTCGGTCGCCGACGGAATCGCCCTGGGCTTTATCACCTATGTGGCGTTGAAGGCCGGCACCGGCAAGTACCGCGAGATTTCCATCAGCCTGTGGGTGCTGTGCGCGATCTTTATCGCCAAGTTCATCTTTCTGTAGTTCAGGAAGGGCTGAGAAACCGCCTCACCTTCGGGTGGGGCTTTTGCACGTAAGGGAGAACTGTAGATGAACCTGGATACCTGGCTGTTGTTCAGCGGCGCTGCGCTGGTGGTGATTCTGATCCCCGGCCCGCTGTCATTGCTGATGATCAGCAACAGCCTCAACTTCGGCCTGCGCCGCTCTTACCCGGCGTTTCTGGGCGGCGTATTTGCTTCGATCTGTCTGCTGAGCGCCTCGGCACTTGGCCTCGGCGCGCTGTTGCTGGCATCCGAGCAATTGTTCAGCGCACTGAAGATCGTCGGCGCGCTGTACCTGTTCTACCTCGCCTGGCAAAGCTGGCAGCAATCGCGGCTGCCGAGCGCAGGCGCCGAAGTGCCACAGTCCCCGGCTGTGCCGCGCTTTGGTGCGTTGTTTGGCCGGGCCTTCGTACTGGGGGCCAGCAACCCCAAGGACATCCTGTTTTTCGCGGCCTTCCTGCCGCAGTTTCTCAGCGCCGAGCAGGCGTTTTTACCGCAATTGTTGATCATGATCGCCACCTGGACGGTGCTCGACCTGTTATGCAAGTTGGCTTACGGCTTGGGCGCCCATGGCGCCGCGCGGTATTTGCGCAGCGGTTCGGGCCAGAGCTGGTTCAACCGCACCAGCGCCGCGCTGTTTGGCGGTGCCGGTGCAATGGCTCTCATCAACGCTAAGGGATCAATTTGACGAAATAAACAGTGGGGGCCAGCTGTCCCTTTGTGGGCCACTGGATGCCGGCCGCAATCCGCACCAAGCGTTGTTCTTGCATCGCGTTGTCAACCGCCCTTAATAAAAGAGAGTCAGGGTGGGAGTTGATGGCTACCCGAACCCACTTGTCCGAAAGCTTCGTTCTCACGCGAATTCGCCCTGTCTCAAACCATTGGTAGGCCACGTAGTAAATTGTGCTCGAACGGGGATGAGTCACGACTGATTCAATACTGCTTTCTCCAAGAGGTAACCCTGGGCGTCGCACAGACAAGTCCTCAACGCGGTACCCCTGCTGCTCCAACACGGTTCTGACGGCGGCGCGCTCTGCTTCAAGCCTCTGCGTCCTGACCGGTCTGACAGCATATTGCAGGCTCGGGTCTAACGGATGAGGCGGCATGAAGTCAACACGCGTGAAGCCGGGCGCCTTGCCTTCAAAACCGATGTGTAGATATTCGCTGCGCCGTTCATTAGGTCGCAACATCCGGAGTAAATCATCCGTTTGGCCGCTCCTCGCAGGAGGCGCAGGTAGCCATTCGTCCAGCGTCGCGCGGATGTCGAGCAAATGGCTTGCCGTGGCAGCCCGGGAAGGACCTGACAACTCAACCAACCTTATGACGGCAAACGTTCGAGCGTCATTCGTCAGGGTGGGAAAGGCCATGCTCACATAGTGCCTCAACGGCCTGTCGAACAGTGCCGGATGATTTTGCCACCCACCTGAAGGCAAGCGTGATACGGGAATAGGCTGGTCGCGAATATCAGTGCTTGTCCAGCGCATGATATCGGTTAGCGCGGATCGCCCCGGTGGCTCATTTCGGGTGATAAACACCAGGCCGTTCAACGGTGCACGATCACCCTGCGGGAGCATCCGGTAAAAAACGCTGTTCGGATCCTGGATGTCGGTATAAGGAGGAGCCACGCGTAAAAACCTGGCATTGAGCGAAGAACCTCTGGGAGCTGCACCAACCTCAAACACTCCAGGCGCAGGGAAGTCCACAATTTGACTGCGGTTGACTTGAATTCCCCAACTCAGCCACTGGGTGTCCGTTGTACGTGACTGAACAATCCGATTCTCAGTAGCCGTGCGCGTACGAGGGGGTTGCCAATCCGGCAATGGGGAAACGGGCCATGGGTTATGCACCCCGGAGCTGGGCCCAGGTTGTGGCGCATTCATGCCCAACAACCACTCTTTAGGCTCTTGAATGTTGAGGACCAACTCATCCAGCCCCGGTTCCCGGCTATTTCGCAGGCGAAATACCTCTTCGTTTTCACGCTGGTAAACCGGGTAATGGTGCGTATCGTCCGCGACGAACTGCTCGCCGTTCTTGACATGCACGCCTTGCCTGCCCGGTCCTTTCAACGCTACGGCGCCCTCGGGCTTACCCTTGATTCTGAAACGCTCCAAGAGCTTCGATTGCGCCACCAGCGACGACGACGCGCTGGGCAAATGACTACGCATTGCCATCGGCAAGCGACGGATACGACTCAGAACCTTCATCGGCGAACGCATGCCTGTGACCTTACCGCCCTTCACTTTGGGAACAGGCGCAAAGTCTGTCGCCAGTTCGACCGCCAGAAACAGGGTCATGAACGCCACATCCACGGCATCGTTAGGGTCACCAAAGCGATGATAGCGTCGGGCAGCCAACAGCAACTCGTGGAAGGCGTTAACCTTCCCGAAAAACGGAATCAAAATACCCAGCAACCCGCGCCTGGTGGCCTCGCTCTGCTCTTCAAGGCGTTGAACCCGATAAGTCGCCAACATCCAGCTGGAGTTACTGACGGCTTGAACCCGCCCTTGCAGCTCCAGCGAGCTGGCCGCGTGCAGCAGTGCCATGGCGTCACGGTAGGTGGTGGGCACCACCGCCAACCAGTTCGACGGTGCACTGGCAATCTGCTCGTGGATCAGCGCTTCGATTTCACTGACCGCTGGCGTAGGCTCAAGGTGCGTGATTTTGAATGAGCGGAAAAACTCATAGCCCTTCCACACGCCTGCGATGAACGAAAAACCGGCGAGGATATAATCCACGTCAGAAATCGAGCTGTTCTCATTTGTTGCATCGACGTTATGGGTAATGGCCTGGAATGCCCATCCCGGTGCAACCTGTCGCGCCAGAACCTTAACGTAATCGGGCTCTACAGCCATACGATTGAGCGCCGCAAGGGCCATTTCCACACCGGTGTATTCGCTGATGACCAACGCGTGGGGCGCGGCCGGCCAGTAAACCACGCAGCGTCCGCTGGCCTGGTCCGCCATCACCACAATGCCTGCGATGTAACGATCATGCAGCATCGTGTGTCCTACCAAATGAACCACACTGAGCGTCAGCCGATGCCCGTTCTTTAACAGGTCTTCAGCCGTGCGGGCTGCCATTGCAACCTTGAACAGGCTCTGCGCCTGGGCGCTCAAACCCTGGGCGGTCGCCGAAAAAAGCTGCATCTGCGCGCAGTCCCGCAACGTGCGATTTATCAGCACAGGGATACGTTCTTCCCTCTGACCGCTCGCCCCCGCAGGGTAAAATGCACGGTGGGCCCGTATCGCGTAATTACCGCCGATATCCAGCGAAGACACGGTGTTGATCAGATAATCGGCGTTCAGTCGCTGGCGCCACTGCGGTTGCAGATAGCGGCCGCGTGTCAATCGCGGGCGTGTCCAGGGTGCTTGCGAGTCAAGGTTATGCAACGCCAGTTGCAGCATGCTGAACGTGTGGCGTTTGAGGCTGGGTGTCACGATGACTTTGCGATCGCCCGGCATGCAGCGACTTTCGTGGCCACAAAAACTGCTGTAGGTGTCATCCGGTAAGTCGATCAACGGCTTGTCGATGTCCAGTTCCGGGTAAAAACCGTCTTCAGTCAAACGAGCGATCAACGCACTGCGGGCGAAGGTGTCCAGGTCAGGCAGGATCTGCACGAGCCCGCTTTCAGCGGCAGCGGCACTGCCCAGGTACCTGCGCTTTAGGCGTTGGAATTGTTTGACTTGGGTAGGCGTTGCGCTGGCCAGCCACGCTGGGGAGCTTTTCATCTCAAGCGCAACTTTACGCAGCACGTCTACATTGGCCAACGCCTGGCTCAAAGCATGGTTGGGAGGAAACGCGAGATGTTGGTGCAGCTCGACCACCCACAACAAGCGGCTGACCATCGCATCCTTCACCTCGCCGAAAAGCCCCGCCATGCCACCGATGCGTTTGCTCAAACCTGCGTAGTACATCACCAGGTTTTTCAGCGAGAGACCAGTGGGGCTGATGTCGACAGGCTCGTAACGCACAGCCAGCGTGTTGCGCACCGCATGGGCGCGCAAGTCGTGGAGCTTATCCCGTTCGACACAACCCCATAACCTGGAATAGTCACTGCTGCCCAGTGTCGCTTTGAGCCCCAGCGTCAGCGCCTCCAGGCCGGAAAAAGCCATAAGCCCGCCATAGTCTCCAAATGCATACAGCACCACCGGAATTGCCCCTGCCGGTTTTTTCAGCGCCGCCACTCGAGTCACCACCCACAGGTTATGCAGCGGATAGAAGGCATCCGGCGCGCTGCCCACCGAGACCGACAGCACCTGGGTTTGACTGCCAGGGCGTTTGCGCGCTGCAGGCTGGTCCAGCACTTCGCTAATCACGTCACGATGCGCCGTGGATATGAGCTTGAGCTGGTGTTGCAACTCAACCTCACAGCGCAATGCTTCGACCTGGGCGCGCAAAAACAGCGCAGCACGCCTGCGCCCTCCCCCAGGGCGCGCAAGCCAGAACGGCAAATCGAACAGTTCATGCTGCGCATCCTTGATCTGTGCGCTCAGCACCTGCGTGTGCTCCTTGCGCTGGCGCTCGAGCGCCAACACCTGTTCGAACGCCGCGCTCTGCGCACTCAGATCATCCTGGTTGAGCAACCCAACCAAGCCCTTTTCATAGCGTTTGACCTGTTGCTCTGCCGTAAGCCGGGCCAGCTCGGGCATCGCACTGGCAAACAGGATTTCCGGCTGCCGTCGTTGCCGGTCCCAGGTAAGTAATTGGTCGCACACGTTGTGCAGCCGGGCGCTGCCTGCCAGCCGTTTGCGAGCTTGCTCGATCGAACGGAGAAAGGCTGTGGCCGACAACGTTTCAGGCCGCGGCCTGCTTGCAGCGAACACATGCGCATGATTGATCGCCAGCGCGCAGGCCAACTCATTCGCCCATTGGCCATCCAGCAACGCCCGGGCGCTCAGCGCCAACGCATCCTCCGTCACCGCCGCGCCACGCACGACAACGGAGGCTGGGCTCAGGTGATCAGGTCTGCATAATTGGTGACGACGCTTTAATGGCAAGCATTGCCAGAGTTCATCGAACAGCGTTTGACTGGTCAACGCCAACAGGCCGCATTGAAGCGAGAAGAACGACGGATACTCGTAAAAATGGCGGGCCACGCCCGGCAGGTAAATCACATGCGGCGCACCCTCGGGGTCGCCGTCTCGATAAATATGCAGTGCCCCGGGAATCGCGACTGCAGGCAAGCCTGGCCACATCAATTGGCTTACCCGCACGCTGGCCCAACTGCCCCCGGCGCGCTGGCGCGCCTCGGTGTCGGGGGCATCCACCAATTGCTGGACCAGGGTCATTCCCGCAACGGAAATCTCATCCAGTTGCCGTGCCATGAAAGCCTGCTCGGCAAAAGCTGCGGCGTATGATTCAGCCCAGCGTTCCTGACGTGTGTGCCACGATCCATGCGCCAAAGCCTGCCAATATTCCGTTACCGCTTGAGGCAGCCGCTCCAGCAGGTTCATCGCGATCATGCGTCGCAACACCTGCAAAGGCGTATACGGCAGCCGACGGTTTGGATCGCCTTTGACACTCAAGGAGGTGAATTGATTGAGGTTGTCCGGTACCGAAGGCAATGCCAGCGACAGCAGCGCCCGGTCGGTCAAACTGTCAACTTTAGCGGCCGCTCCCGGCAATGCCGCCTGGGTAAACAGCAGGCTGTCGGGGTCAATTTCAAATTCCTTGCGCAGCGCGGCACGAATCACTCCCAGAACCCGGGGCGCATGACCTATCAAGCGGGCGAGCACTCTGGTCGACTGGAAACACCGCCGGTCGGCCTGCGCGAGCTGGTTGACCAGGCGGCCGGGCTGGGGATGAGTGTTGATGCGCCGAGTCAGTTGATCGCGCATGTGCTGCTGCACGCGTTCGGCAGTGATATCCGGATCATCTGAATAGATGTTGCCGATGGTTGAAGTCATGGTGCTTTCTTCTTGATGGAAGGACAAACACCAGCCTAGGCAGCGTCGCGGCTCAAAAGGCGTTAGATAGTTGAACACACCACGGGCGAAAAAAAGCCCGCAGTGTGCGCGGGCGAAACCAACGAAGAGCATTTGGGGGTATGAAGCGAGGTGACGACTCAGCTACCGCGATAGGTGGAATAGCTGTAAGGCGAAATCAACAGGGGTACATGGTAATGCTCTTGCTCGGCGCTGATGCCAAAGCGCAGTACCACTACATCCAGGAAAGCCGGCTCCGGCAGCTGCACGCCACGGGCGCGGTAGTAATCGCCGGCGTTGAATTGCAGTTGGTAGACACCGCTGCGGTAATCGTCGCCTTGCAACAGCGGCGCATCGCAGCGGCCGTCGCTGTTGGTGGTGGCGGTAGCGACCAGCTCAAGCTGCGCACCTTCGACGCGGTACAGCTCAACCTTGATTGCGCTGCCGGGGCAACCGTGCGCGGCGTCCAAAACGTGTGTGGTCAAACGTCCCATGGCTTTTATGCGCCTCCCGAAGTCAGTCATAGAGAAACCCGCACTCTTTCAGGGCAGTGAAAAAGCCGGCGATGGCTGATTAAGACACTTTTCAGAAAAATTGTACACAATTAATTCAACAGCCCTCCAATCCCTTGTAGGAGCGAGCTTGCTCGCGAAAAACGCCAACGATGACGCGGGCTTTCAGGGTGAAAAGTGGCGCCCTCAGGTTATTTGCCAGCAAGCTCGCTCCTGCAGTGGGCTTTTTCATTTTAACCTGACCACTCAGGCAAGTTTCTTGCAGAGACCCGTAGAGAGCCCGTTCAGAAAAAATGCAGAAATGCAGGCTTACAAAGTTTGCAATAAGTTGTATACAATCACTCATCGCTGTGACGCCACTCAGTCATTTCACTGCCCGGACGCCACACACACCTGCTACCACGAACAAGAAGGAAGACTGCAGTGAGCGCTGACTACCCACGCGACCTGATCGGTTACGGCAGTAACCCTCCTCACCCCCACTGGCCGGGCAAGGCACGCATTGCGCTGTCGTTCGTACTCAACTACGAAGAAGGCGGCGAGCGCAACATTTTGCACGGTGACAAAGAGTCGGAAGCCTTCCTCTCGGAAATGGTCTCGGCTCAACCGCTGCAAGGCGAGCGCAACATGAGCATGGAGTCGCTGTACGAGTACGGCAGCCGTGCCGGTGTGTGGCGCATCCTCAAGTTGTTCAAAGAATTCGACATCCCGCTGACCATCTTCGCTGTGGCCATGGCCGCGCAGCGTCATCCGGATGTGATCCGCGCCATGGTCGCCGCCGGCCACGAGATTTGCAGCCACGGCTACCGCTGGATCGACTACCAGTACATGGACGAGGCCCAGGAGCGCGAGCACATGCTCGAAGCCATCCGCATCCTCACCGAACTCACCGGTGAACGCCCATTGGGCTGGTACACCGGCCGCACCGGCCCCAACACCCGTCGCCTGGTGATGGAGGAAGGCGGCTTCCTGTACGACTGCGACACCTACGACGACGACCTCCCCTACTGGGAACCCAACACCCCGAACGGCAAGCCGCACCTGGTGATCCCCTACACCCTGGACACCAACGACATGCGCTTCACCCAGGTGCAGGGTTTCAACAAGGGCGATGACTTTTTCGAGTACCTCAAGGATGCCTTCGACGTGCTGTACGCAGAAGGTGCCGAAGCGCCGAAGATGCTATCGATCGGCCTGCATTGCCGCCTGATCGGTCGCCCGGCACGCCTGGCCTCGCTCAAGCGCTTCATTGAATACGTCAAAAGCCATGATCAGGTGTGGTTCACCCGTCGCGTGGACATCGCCCGTCACTGGCACCAAACCCACCCTTTCCCGGGAGCGGCGAAATGACTGCGTTCCAGACCCTGAAACCTTCGACCTTGAGCCGCGACGCCTTTGTCCAGGCCTTTGCCGATATCTACGAACACTCGCCATGGGTGGCCGAAAAGGCCTTCGACCTGGGCCAGGACGCGTCGATCGACCAGATCGAAACCCTGCACCAGCGCATGAGCGATATCCTGTTGAGTGCTGATCACGCCTCGCAACTGGCGCTGATCAATGCTCACCCGGACCTGGCCGGAAAAGCTGCCGTCCAGGGCCAACTGACCCAAGCCAGCACCGATGAACAAGCGGGCGCGGGTATTCACCAATGCACGGCCGAAGAGTTTTCTCGCTTCACCGAGCTGAACGAGGCCTACAAAGCCAAGTTCAAGTTTCCCTTCATCATGGCGGTAAAAGGCAGCAACCGGCATCAGATCCTCGCCGCGTTCGAAACGCGCATCCACAACTCGGCAGACACCGAGTTCAAGTGCGCGCTGGACGAGATCAACAAGATCGCGTTGTTCCGTTTACTGACCCTCTAGCAGTCCATCCCCAGCCACTCTATCTAAGGCAGACAAGAAGAATGAAAGCTTACGCCGTACCTTTCGAAAAATTCGTCAACCTGGCCGACGCCCGCCTGGGCACCAAGATCATCTCGGTGACCGATGACTGGTTCGCTGACGCCAACCGCCTGTTCCAGCCGACCCCGGCCGTGTGGAAGGAGGGCGTTTTCGATGACAACGGCAAGTGGATGGACGGCTGGGAGTCACGCCGCAAGCGCTTCGAAGGCTACGACAGTGCGGTGATCCGCCTGGGCGTGCCGGGTTCGATCAAAGGCGTGGACATCGACACTTCATTCTTCACCGGCAACTTCCCGCCGTCGGCTTCCCTGGAAGCCTGCTTCCTGGCCTCGGGCGAGCCGGATGCCAACACCCAGTGGGTGGAAGTGCTGTCAGCCGTCGAGCTGCAAGGCAACAGCCACCACTACCACGAGATCAACAACGACCAGGCTTTCAGCCACCTGCGCTTCAACATCTACCCGGATGGCGGCGTGGCCCGTCTGCGTGTGTACGGCGTGCCGTTCCGCGACTGGTCTTCGGTGGGCGACAACGAACAGGTCGACCTGGCCGCCGCGCTCAATGGCGGCCGTGCCCTGGCCTGTTCCGACGAACACTTCGGCCGCATGAGCAACATCCTCAACCCGGGCCGCGGCATCAACATGGGCGATGGCTGGGAAACCGCACGTCGTCGCACGCCAGGCAATGACTGGGTGATCGTCGCCCTGGGCCACCCGGGCGAGATCGAGAAAATCGTGGTGGACACCCTGCACTTCAAGGGCAACTACCCGGACACCTGCTCGATCCAGGGCGCCTTCGTGAAAGGCGGCACCGACAGCCAGATCGAAACCCAGTCGCTGTTCTGGCGCGAACTGCTGCCGGCGCAGAAGCTGGAAATGCACGCCGAACACACCTTCGCCGAGCAGATCAAGGCGCTGGGGCCGATTACCCACATCCGCTTGAACGTGTTCCCGGATGGTGGTGTGAGTCGCCTGCGGGTTTTGGGCAAAGTCGCCAAGTAAGCGGTGACCCCATCGCAGGCAAGCCAGCTCCCACAGGTGAATGCATTCCAAATGTGGGAGCGGGCTTGCCCGCGATAGCAATAGACCAAACAACACAGTATTCGGATAAGAAGACAGCCATGCGCACACTGATGATCGAACCTTTGACCAAAGAAGCCTTCGCCCCCTTCGGAGACGTTATCGAAACCGACGGCAGCGATCACTTCATGATCAACAACGGGTCGACCATGCGCTTTCACAAACTGGCCACGGTCGACACCGCGAAGCCGGAAGACCACGCCATCATCAGCATCTTCCGCGCCGACGCGCAGGACATGCCGCTGACCGTGTGCATGCTGGAGAGACACCCGCTGGGCAGCCAGGCTTTCATTCCGCTGCTCGGCAACCCCTTTCTGATCGTGGTCGCGCCACTTGGCGATGAACCTGTATCGGGCTTGGTCCGCGCCTTCGTCACCAACGGCAGGCAGGGCATTAATTACCATCGCGGCGTCTGGCACCACCCGGTGCTGACGATCGAAAAGCGGGATGACTTCCTGGTGGTTGATCGCAGTGGCACAGGCAATAACTGCGATGAGCATTTTTTCAAAGAGGATGAGCGGTTGATCCTCGCCCCCCACCAATAAGAGAAGGTCTGATCACCCGACAACAAGGGTGACAGGCGAGAGGTAAAGACTGTGGAAGCACATCTGTTGGAATGGCTGAACCTGAGCGTGCGCTGGGTTCACATGATCACTGGCGTCGCCTGGATCGGCGCTTCTTTCTACTTCGTCTGGCTGGAAAACAACCTCAATCGCGTCAACCCCAAGAACGGCCTGGCCGGTGACTTGTGGGCGATCCACGGTGGCGGTATCTACCACCTGGAAAAATACAAACTGGCCCCGCCGACCATGCCGGACAACCTGCACTGGTTCAAATGGGAAGCCTATTTCACCTGGATGTCGGGCGTCGCGCTGCTGTGCGTGGTGTTCTACTTCAACCCGACGCTGTACCTGCTCGCCCCCGGCAGCAGCCTCAGCGGTACCGAAGGCGTGTTGCTGGGCATCGGTTCACTGTTCGCCGGCTGGTTCATCTACTCCTTCCTGTGCGACTCGGCCCTGGGCAAACGCCCTGCCCTGCTCGGCTTGATCCTGTTCGTGCTGTTGATTGCGGCGGCTTACGGCTTCAGCAAGGTGTTCAGCGGCCGCGGTGCCTACCTGCACGTGGGTGCAGTGATCGGCACGATCATGGTGGGCAACGTGTTCCGTATCATCATGCCGGCCCAACGCGCGCTGGTGGCGGCCATCGCCGAGAACCGCACGCCCGACCCGGCGCTGCCGGCCAAAGGTCTGCTGCGCTCACGCCACAACAACTACTTCACCTTGCCGGTGCTGTTCATCATGATCAGCAACCACTTCCCGAGCACCTATGGCAGCCAATACAACTGGCTGATCCTGGCCGGTATCGCGGTGGCAGCAGTGTTGGTGCGCCATTACTTCAACACCCGGCATGACAGCCAGAAGTATGCATGGACCTTGCCCGTGGGCGCCTTGGCGATGATCAGCCTGGCCTACGTGACCGGGCCCAAGCCGGCTGAACCGATTGCCAAGGCACCGGCTGCCATCGAGTACCAACCCCTGCCAGAAACCGCACTGGGCGGTGGCTTGAAACCGGCCGCGCCTGCCGCACCCGCCGCTGAACCGGCACCGGCCCAGGCCACCACGGACTTCGGCCAGGTGCACCACGTGATCGAGCAACGCTGCACCGTGTGCCATTCGGCCAAGCCCACCAGCCCGCTGTTCAGTACGGCCCCGGCTGGGGTGATGTTCGACACACCGGCACAGATCCAACAGCAGGCGGCGCGGATTCAAGCGCAGGCCGTGGCCAGCCAGATCATGCCGCTGGGCAACATTACCCAGATGACCCAGCAGGAACGGGATTTGATCGGCACCTGGATCAATCAGGGGGCCCGCACCAACTGACTGTTTCACACCGTTCCCATGTGGGAGCTGGCTTGCCTGCGATAGCGGCAGATCACCAACGCTTTCGGTGACTGACACACCGCCATCGCAGGCAAGCCAGCTCCCACAAGGGAGATCAGTGATGGCTTGAAGATTAAGTTTCATCCGGCAATTGAATGCCAAACAACACAAAAATAAAAAGATTCGAGGTGTTGCATGTCCCAGTTAGAAACGCAGACTCCTGCCGCGCCCGCCATGGTGCGGCTGCCCCTCTTGCAACTGATCCTGGTAGGCCTGCAACACGTCTTACTGATGTACGGCGGTGCCGTCGCCGTGCCCCTGATCATTGGCCAGGCCGCCGGCTTGAGCCGTGAAGAAATCGCCTTTCTGATCAACGCCGACCTCCTGGTGGCCGGTATCGCCACCATGGTGCAGTCGTTCGGCATCGGCCCCATGGGCATCCGCATGCCCGTGATGATGGGCGCCAGTTTTGCCGCCGTGGGCAGCATGGTCGCCATGGCCGGCATGCCCGGCATCGGTTTGCAGGGCATCTTCGGCGCGACCATCGCCGCCGGGTTCTTCGGCATGCTCATCGCACCGTTCATGTCCAAGGTGGTGCGCTTTTTCCCGCCGCTGGTGACCGGTACGGTGATCACCGCCATCGGCCTTTCGCTGTTTCCCGTGGCGGTGAACTGGGCCGGCGGGGGCAGCGCCGCCGCCACGTTTGGCTCGCCGGTCTACCTGGCGATTGCCGCCCTGGTACTGGCCACGATCTTGCTGATCAACCGCTTCATGCGCGGCTTCTGGGTGAACATCTCGGTACTGATCGGCATGGGCCTGGGTTACACGCTATGTGGTGTGATCGGCATGGTCGACCTCAGTGGCCTGGCCCAGGCGCCGTGGGTGCAGGTGGTGACGCCGTTGCACTTTGGCATGCCCAAGTTCGAGTTGGCGCCGATCCTGTCGATGTGCCTGGTGGTGGTGATCATTTTTGTCGAGTCCACCGGCATGTTCCTCGCCCTGGGCAAGATCACCGGCCAGGAGGTCACGCCGAAGATGCTGCGACGCGGCCTGTTGTGTGATGCCGGCGCGTCGTTCTTTGCCGGCTTCTTCAACACCTTTACCCACTCCTCCTTCGCGCAGAATATCGGCCTGGTGCAGATGACCGGCGTGCGCTGCCGCTCGGTCACGCTCATGGCCGGCGCGTTCTTGATCGTGCTCAGCCTGTTGCCCAAGGCGGCCTATCTGGTGGCTTCAATTCCACCTGCGGTGCTCGGCGGCGCGGCGATTGCGATGTTCGGGATGGTGGCGGCAACCGGGATCAAGATTCTGCAGGAAGCCGACATCGCCGACCGCCGTAACCAGTTGCTGGTGGCAGTGAGCATCGGCATGGGCCTGATCCCCGTGGTACGCCCGGAGTTCTTCGCACAGCTGCCGTTGTGGATGAGCCCGATTACCCACAGCGGCATCGCCATGGCCACCCTCAGCGCGCTGTCGCTCAACATCCTGTTCAACATCCTCGGCGGCGCTGAGCGCCCCGAAGTCGCGCATACGCATTGATTCCTTTGTTAGTACAAAAATAACAACAAACAGGGAACCCCCACATGCACAACCTTGACATGGGGCCGGCCACACGCCGCGCCCCATTCTTGCCCCTCGCGCTCTGTTACAGCGCACTTGAGCCCAGGCCTGGGAGCCAGTATTCTCCGCGCCCGCTCGAATCGACTCAAAAAAAAACAGCGAATGTAAAAGCTGACCTCAAGGCCAACTTATCCCGGCCTGATGTTTGCTGCCAAAGTGCGCAAAAGTCCCCTGAATTCGACTGCATCCGCTGCAGCCGACGGGGATTTTTTGGCTTTTTAAACACCTTGGCGCAGCTCTTGCTAAAAGCATTAAAGCTGACCGAACAGACGATTTTTGCAGCGAACCAAAAGGCGCCATACCAGAGCGTCTGCGTAGAAGAAAAAAAACCATAAAACTTTAACTCGGGAGCAACCGAATGAAACCCATGTTCAAAGGCCTGATGCTGGCAGGATCACTGTTGGCCGGTGGCCAGGCCGTCGCCGGTGACTTGTTGCAGTGGCAAAACAACAGCCTGACTTATCTGTGGGGCAAGAGCTTTACCGTCAACCCGCAGATCCAGCAAACCGTCACCTTCGAACATGCCGACGCATGGAAGTACGGCGACAACTTCTTCTTCCTCGACCGTATCTTTTACAACGGCAAGGAAGACGGCAATGTCGGCCCGAATACTTACTACGGCGAGTTCAGCCCGCGTTTGTCGTTCGGCAAGATCCTGGACAAGGACCTGTCGTTCGGCCCGATCAAGGACGTGCTGCTGGCCTTCACCTATGAGTTCGGCGAGGGCGATAACGAGTCCTACCTGCTGGGTCCGGCATTCGACTTGAACATCCCCGGTTTCGACTACTTCCAGTTGAACTTCTACCAGCGCCAGACCGAGGGCAATCGTCCGGGTGACGGCGTGTGGCAGATCACTCCGGTCTGGTCCTACACTATTCCCGTGGGCAATTCCGACGTGCTGATCGACGGTTTCATGGACTGGGTGGTGGATAACGACAAGAACGCCCGCGGCACTTATCACGCCAACCTGCACTTCAACCCGCAGGTCAAATACGACCTGGGCAAGGCGCTGCATTGGGGCGACAAGCAGTTGTATGTGGGTTTTGAATACGACTACTGGAAGAACAAGTACGGGATCGAGGATTCGGGGGCATTCAAAACGACTCAGGACACAGCAAGCTTCCTGGTCAAATACCACTTCTAAAGGTTGATCGTGGTTCCCTGTGGGAGCTGGCTTGCCTGCGATCGCGATATGTCTGTGCCAGCAGTGTTGGCTGGCATACCGCTATCGCAGGCAAGCCAGCGCCCACATTCAGTTCGGCGTCAGGCCCAGGAAACGGGTGATTTCTTCGCGCTTGGCCAGCGCATCCTTGCGCCCCAGTTCGATCAACTCACTGCAATATCCCGCCTCGAACAACAGATAGCTCAACACTCCTGCCCCGCTGGTCTTGGTTGCCCCAGGCCCGCGTAAAAACACACGCAACGCCGCCGGCAATTCCTGGCGATGTCGCGCGGCGATTTCATCGATGGGCTGGCTGGGGGCAATCACCAACACCTCTACCGGCGCCAGGCCCTGCACCGCCGCATCCGCAGGCACGACGCGGCTGAACTGGTTCAAGCGCTCCAGCAGCTCGATATCGCTTTCCAGGCTGTCAATGAAGGTGCTGTTGAGCATGTGCCCGCCGATTTGCGCCAGGGTCGGTTGCTGGCCGGTGTAGGTGCGTTGCGTCGAGGCTTCATTGCCCCTTGGGTTGCCGCTCACACCGACGACCAATACGCGGCTGGCCCCCAGGTGCAAGGCCGGGCTGATGGGCGCTGACTGCCGCACTGCGCCATCGCCGAAGTACTCTTCATCGAGTTTGACCGGAGCGAACAACAGCGGAATCGCCGAACTCGCCAGCAAGTGCTCCACCGTCAGTTGGGTCGGCACGCCGATCCGCCGATGGCGCAGCCAGGCATCGATGGTACCGCCGCCCTGATAGAAGGTCACCGCTTGCCCGGACTCATAACCAAAGGCCGTCACCGCCACCGCCTGCAAGTGCTGGCGGCGGATCGCCTCGTCGATGCCGTCCAGGTTCAAGCGCGCTTGCAGCAAGTCGCACAGTGGCGAGCTGTCGAGCAACGCCACCGGCACCTGGCGACCCAGGCCCAACAGGCTATGAATCAGGAAGCGACTGGCCTGGCGTATCACCCCCGGCCAATCGCTGCGCAGCACCTGATGGCTGCGAAAGCCCTGCCAGAATGCGGTCAGCCGCTGGACAGCCGCGCAGAAGTCACTGGCCCCACTGGCCAGGCTCACCGCATTGATCGCGCCGGCGGAGGTGCCGACGATCACCGGAAAAGGATTCGCTGCCCCTGGCGGCAGCAATTCGGCAATCGCCGCCAGCACCCCCACCTGATAAGCCGCTCGCGCCCCGCCGCCGGAAAGAATCAAGCCTGTGACCGGTTCCGCTGGGCGCATTGCGTCACTCCATGGTGAGAAGGGGTTGGGATTATCGACGGCGCTTTTCGTACAGCTTGGGCTCACCCGGCGGCCGACTCTTGAAGCGGCGATGGGTCCACAGGTATTGCTCGGGGCATTCGCGCACCGAGGCTTCGACCCACTGGTTGATGCGCAGGCAGTCGATCTCGTCGGTTTCACCCGGGAAGTCGGTCAGCGGCGGATGGATCACCAGGCGGTAACCGCTGCCGTCAGCCAGGCGCTCCTGGGTAAACGGCACCACCAGCGCCTTGCCCAGGCGTGCGAACTTGCTGGTGGCGGTGACGGTGGCGGCCTGGATGCCGAACAGCGGCACGAAGATGCTTTGCTTGGCGCCGTAGTCCTGGTCTGGCGCGTACCAGATGGCCCGGCCGGCGCGCAGCAGCTTGAGCATGCCGCGCACGTCGTCACGCTCCACGGCCAGGGAATCGAGGTTATGGCGTTCACGGCCACGGCGCTGGATAAAGTCGAACAACGGGTTGCCGTGTTCGCGGTACATGCCATCGATGGTGTGCTTCTGCCCCAGCAGCGCCGCGCCGATTTCCAGGGTGGTGAAGTGCAAGGCCATGAGGATCACGCCTTTGCCTTCCAAGTGTGCCTGGGTGAGGTGTTGCAACCCTTCGACATGGGCCAGGCGCGCCAGGCGCGGCTTGGGCCACCACCAGCTCATGGCCATTTCAAAGAAGGCGATACCGGTGGAGGCAAAGTTTTCCTTGAGCAGGCGTTTGCGTTCCTTGGCGGATTTTTCCGGGAAGCACAGTTCAAGGTTGCGCGCTGCGATACGGCGACGATCACCCGCCACACGGTACATGCCCGCACCGAGCAGGCGACCAATGGTCAACAATGCCCGGTACGGCAACTGGGTGACCAGCCACAGCAGGCCGAGCCCCAGCCATAGCAGCCAAAAACGCGGGTGAAGAAATACAGCTCGAAAACGCGGGCGATCCATTACAGATTCCGGTAAAGACAAGGGCCGCGCATTCTACAACGGTTCGACTCGGCTTGCGGCGGGTGAGTGTTCTCGTTATAAGTCTCGACACTTTTCGTGACAAGCCGCTTTCGCCGACCATGAGCCAAACCGAACCGCTAGACCAAGATCCCGTGTTCCAGCTAAAAGGCAGCATGCTCGCCATTACCGTGCTGGAACTGGCCCGCAATGACCTCGACGCCCTGGACCGCCAACTGGCCGCCAAGGTCGCCCTGGCGCCGAACTTCTTCAACAACGCCCCGCTGGTGCTGGCGCTGGACAAGCTGCCGGCTGGCCAGGGCGTGATTGATTTGCCCGGCCTGATGCGCGTATGCCGTTCCCATGGCCTGCGCACCCTGGCCATCCGCGCCAGCCGCATCGAAGACATTGCCGCCGCCATCGCCATTGAACTGCCAGTACTGCCGCCGTCCGGCGCCCGCGAGCGTGCGCTGGAGCCATTGGTCGGCGAAGAAAAGAAAAAACCGGAAAAACCACCCGAGCCTGCGATCAAGCCTACAAAGATCATCACCTCGCCGGTACGCGGCGGGCAGCAGATTTACGCCCAGGGTGGCGACCTTGTGGTGGTCTCCTCGGTCAGCCCGGGGGCGGAACTTCTTGCCGATGGCAACATCCATGTATACGGCCCGATGCGCGGACGCGCCCTGGCCGGCATCAAGGGGGATACCAAGGCACGTATTTTTTGCCAGCAGTTGACCGCTGAGCTGGTTTCCATCGCGGGTCAGTACAAGGTTTCCGAAGATTTGCGCCGCGATCCACTGTGGGGCGCTTCGGTACAGG
Source organism: Pseudomonas sp. PA-1-6B (assembly GCF_021609545.1). Taxonomy (NCBI): domain Bacteria; kingdom Pseudomonadati; phylum Pseudomonadota; class Gammaproteobacteria; order Pseudomonadales; family Pseudomonadaceae; genus Pseudomonas; species Pseudomonas sp. PA-1-6B. Next base: position 16,154 of record NZ_WJZM01000036.1, on the reverse strand, counting down.
TCAACCTGTCGGGCGATGTGTTGAACATCATCCGTCTTTAACGGATACTGCCGCATTTTCCAAGCATCTCTAGACTCTGATAGCAAAGCGAAACCGGCAAGACTTGTGTAGGACTTTTTGGAAGTTGGTGTTTCCCCATGGAAACCCCGTCTTTTTCCTGCAAAGGCTGTCCGCCTGCGGCGAGTTCCAAGAGATGTTTTTCAGGGACCGAAAGTCCTTTTTCCTTAGGGGTGAAACACCTTGGCCAAGATTCTCGTGGTTACATCCGGCAAGGGTGGTGTGGGTAAGACCACCACCAGCGCCGCTATCGGTACCGGCCTCGCTCTGCGCGGCCACAAGACAGTCATCGTCGACTTCGACGTCGGTCTGCGTAACCTTGACCTGATCATGGGCTGCGAGCGTCGCGTGGTGTATGACTTCGTCAACGTGGTGAACGGCGAAGCCAACCTGCAACAGGCCCTGATCAAGGACAAGCGCCTTGAGAACCTGTACGTGCTGGCCGCCAGCCAGACCCGTGACAAAGACGCGCTGACCAAAGAAGGCGTCGGCAAAGTGCTCGCCGAGCTCAAGGAAACCTTCGAATACGTGGTCTGCGATTCTCCGGCCGGTATCGAAACCGGTGCTCACCTGGCGATGTACTTCGCCGACGAAGCCATCGTGGTAACCAACCCGGAAGTCTCCTCGGTACGTGACTCGGACCGTATGCTCGGCCTGTTGGCCAGCAAGTCCAAGCGCGCCGAAGAAGGCCAGGACCCGATCAAGGAACACCTGCTGCTCACCCGCTACAACCCGGAGCGCGTCAACAACGGCGAAATGCTCGGTGTTGAAGACGTGAAGGAAATCCTCGCCGTGACCCTGCTGGGCGTGATTCCGGAATCCCAGGCCGTCCTGAAGGCATCCAACCAGGGCGTACCGGTGATTCTCGACGACCAGAGCGACGCCGGCCAGGCGTACAGCGATGCCGTGGATCGCTTGCTGGGCAAGACCGTGGAACACCGCTTCCTCGATGTCAAGAAGAAGGGATTCTTCGAGCGTATCTTTGGAGGCAACTAAACAATGAAATTTCTCGACTTCTTTCGCGCCAACAAAAAGCCAAGTACCGCGTCGGTAGCGAAAGAGCGTCTACAGATCATCGTGGCGCACGAACGCGGCCAACGCAGCACGCCGGATTACCTGCCAGCCTTGCAGAAGGAACTGGTCGAGGTGATCCGCAAGTACGTCAATATCGGCAACGATGACGTGCATGTCGCCCTGGAAAATGACGGCAGCTGCTCGATTCTGGAACTCAATATCACCCTGCCCGATCGTTGATCGAACGGGCGGTCGCCACGGCGGCTCGGTCACCTTGATCCCTTTTGGGGAACCGGGTGGGCGAGCCGCCGTTGGCGTTTGTTACGAGGCTGTTTAATGCCGCTGTCCAATATCCACATCCTGCATCAGGACGACGCTGTCCTGGTGGTGAACAAGCCGACCCTGCTGCTCTCGGTGCCTGGTCGCGCCGACGACAACAAGGATTGCCTGATCACCCGCCTGCAGGAAAACGGCTACCCCGAAGCCCGCATCGTCCATCGCCTGGACTGGGAAACCTCAGGGATCATCCTGCTGGCCCGGGACGCGGATACCCACCGCGAACTGTCCCGCCAGTTTCACGACCGCGAGACCGAAAAGGCCTACACCGCCCTGGCCTGGGGCCAGCCGGCACTGGACAGCGGCAGCATCGACCTGCCCCTGCGCTATGACCCGCCGACCAAGCCCCGCCATGTGGTCGACCATGAGTTCGGCAAACATGCACTGACCTTCTGGAAAGTCCTGGAGCGTTGCGGCGACTGGTGCCGCGTGGAACTGACACCCATCACTGGGCGCTCGCACCAGTTGCGCGTGCATATGTTGTCCATCGGGCATCCGTTGCTGGGTGACGGTCTGTACGCCCATGAACAAGCCCTGACCGCCTGGCCACGCCTGTGCCTGCATGCAAGCATGCTCAGCTTCACCCATCCGCAAAGCGGCGAGCGCCTGCGCTTCGAGTGCCCAGCCCCTTTTTGAAGGGCTGATGCGGTCAAATGTGGGAGCTGGCTTGCCTGCGATATCGGCGTGCCAGCCAATACATCTGGCACAGAAAGACCGCTATCGCAGGCAAGCCAGCTCCCACAGGGTTTGGTGTGGTTCTCGGCCCTGCACGCTCACTCCAAATATCTGGCCAATACGGTAAACTCTCGCCACTGCTGTCTGGAGCTATTTATGCGCGAAGCGTTGAATCAAGGCCTGATCGACTTCCTCAAGGCCTCCCCTACTCCTTTTCATGCCACTGCCGCCCTGGCCCAACGCCTGGAAGCGGCCGGTTACCAGCGTCTCGACGAGCGCGATACCTGGACCACCGAGGCCAACGGTCGCTACTACGTGACCCGCAATGATTCCTCGATCATCGCCTTCAAGCTCGGCCGCCAATCGCCGCTGCAGGACGGTATCCGCATGGTCGGCGCCCATACCGACAGCCCGTGCCTGCGGGTCAAGCCCCAGCCGGAGCTGCAACGTCAGGGCTTCTGGCAACTGGGCGTGGAAGTCTACGGCGGCGCGCTGCTGGCGCCCTGGTTCGACCGCGACCTGTCCCTGGCCGGGCGTGTCACCTTCCGCCGCGATGGCAAGGTCGAGAGCCAACTGATCGACTTCAAGCTGCCGATCGCCATCATTCCCAACCTGGCCATTCACCTCAACCGTGAAGCCAACCAGGGCTGGGCAATCAATGCCCAGACCGAGCTGCCGCCGATCCTGGCGCAGTTTGCCGGTGACGAGCGCGTGGATTTTCGCGCCGTGCTCACCGAACAGTTGGCCCGCGAGCATGGGTTGAATGCCGATGTGGTACTCGACTACGAGCTGAGCTTCTACGACACCCAAAGTGCCGCCGTGATCGGCCTCAATGGTGACTTCATCGCCGGGGCGCGCCTGGACAACCTGCTGTCGTGCTACGCCGGTTTGCAAGCCTTGCTCACCAGCGACACCGATGAAACCTGCGTGCTGGTGTGCAACGACCACGAAGAAGTCGGCTCCTGCTCGGCCTGCGGTGCCGATGGCCCGATGCTGGAACAGACCCTGCGTCGCCTGCTGCCAGAAGGTGAGGAATTCGTACGCACCATCCAGAAATCCCTGCTGGTGTCGGCAGACAACGCCCACGGAGTGCACCCCAACTACGCCGAGAAACACGACGCCAACCACGGCCCGAAACTCAACGCCGGCCCGGTGATCAAGGTCAACAGCAACCAGCGCTACGCCACCAACAGCGAAACCGCCGGGTTCTTCCGCCACCTGTGCATGGCCCAGGAAGTGCCAGTGCAAAGCTTCGTGGTGCGCAGCGACATGGGCTGCGGCTCGACCATCGGCCCCATCACCGCCAGCCACCTGGGCGTGCGTACGGTGGACATCGGCTTGCCGACCTTTGCCATGCACTCGATCCGCGAGCTGTGCGGCAGCCATGACCTGGCGCATCTGGTCAAGGTGCTGGGAGCGTTCTACGCCAGCCGCGATTTACCCTGAGACCGAGGCGCGCCCATCGCGGGCAAGCCCGCTCCCACATTTGATCTGTGAATGCATTTCAGTGTGGGAGCGGGCTTGCCCGCGATGGGTTTCCAAACAGATATAAGGCTATCTGACTCACATCAACTGCACTTCTGCCAATCCGGCCTAGACTTGTCAGAACTTCCAGTCCGACAAGGCCGCCCCTCGCCATGATCTCAATGTCCTCATTCCACGCCATGCTGATCCCCATCGTGATCGGCATGATCATGCTCGCGGTCGGCTTCAACTTTCGCGACAAGCCTCTGGGCGTGTTTGGCATGTGGATCGGCATGCTGTTGATCCTCGGCACCGTGCTCTACAAGATCCTCGCCAAACTGGCGCAGTGACAAATGCGCTCGCATTGGGCATAGCGGCCTCGTACACTCGGTCAATTCGTCGTTTTCAAGGTTGACCGCCTCGTGCTTTCCCGTCTGTTTGCCCTGCCCTGCTACCTGCTGATCGCCCTGCTCACGCTGCTGCCAGTGATGCCCGCCCAAGCCGTGGGCTTGCCCGGGATGCTGGGCGGTTCCAGCAAGACCCAACCCCAGGCGGAAGTGCCCCTGGGGCAGTCGCTGGACGAAGTGATCAAAACCCTGGAAAACGACCAGCAACGCACCCAGTTGCTCAGCGACCTGAAGAAACTGCGCGCCGCCACGCAAAAGGCCCAGCCCGCCGCCGAACTCGGGGTACTCGGGTTGATCGGCAGTACGCTGTCGGGCTTTGAGCAGCAGTTTTCCGGCGCCGACAGCCCGCTGGGGCGCTGGTCCAATGAAGTCGACCTGGCCAAGGATGAACTGGCCGCCCTGATGTTGCCGGCCAGCGAATGGCTGCCGATCATCTTCGGTTTTGCCGTGATCCTGGCCGTATGGAGCCTGCTGGCCGCCGCGCTGATCTGGCTCAGCCACCGGGTGCGCGAGCGCTTCGGCCTGCCCGAAGAGCTGCCGCAGCACCCGCGCACCTGGGACATGTTGCGCTTTGCCCTGCGCAAGCTGGGCCCCTGGCTGATCGCTTTGGTGATTACGGTTTACCTCAGTTACGCCCTGCCTTCCTCCCTGGGCAAATCCCTGGCCATGGTGCTGGCCTATGCCTTGGTGGTCGGCACCTGTTTCTCGGCAATCTGCGTGATTGCCTTCTCCGTACTCGACGGCCCGCACCGCCACCGCGCCTTGTATATCCTGCGCCACCAGGCGTTCCGCCCGCTGTGGTGGATCGGCAGTTTTGCCGCCTTCGGTGAAGCCTTGAGCGACCCGCGCCTGGTTGTCGCGCTCGGCCAGCATCTGGCCCACACCGCCGCGACCGTGGCCAATGTCATGGCGGCGTTGTCCACCGGGGTGTTTATCCTGCGTTTCCGTCGACCCATTGCGCACCTGATCCGCAACCAGCCGCTGTCGCGCCGACTGACCCGCCGCGCCCTCACCGATACGCTGTCGATCATCGGCACCTTCTGGTACATCCCGGCTCTTCTGCTGGTGGGCATCTCACTGTTCGCCACCTTCCTGTCGGCCGGCGACACCAGCACCGCCCTGCGCCAGTCGTTGCTGTGCACGGTGCTGCTGGTGTTGTGCATGGTGATCAACGGCCTGGTGCGCCGCCACGCTCTCAAGCCGCAACGCGGGCACAAACGCCACGCGCTGTACTCCGAACGCCTCAAAGGCTTTGTCTACACCCTGGTGCACCTGGTGGTGTGGCTGGTATTTATCGAACTGGGGCTGCGGGTCTGGGGCCTGTCGATGATTCGCTTTACCGAAGGTGAAGGCCATGAAATAGCCGTAAAGCTGTTCGGCCTCGGTGGGACCTTGTTGTTCGCCTGGCTGATCTGGATCCTCAGCGACACCGCGATTCACCACGCCCTGACCCGTTCGCGCAAAGGCCTGGCCAACGCGCGTGCGCAAACCATGATGCCGCTGATCCGCAACGTGCTGTTCGTGACCATCTTTATCATCGCCGCCATCGTGGCGCTGGCGAACATGGGCATGAACGTCACGCCACTGCTGGCCGGTGCTGGCGTGATCGGTATCGCCATCGGCTTTGGTGCGCAATCGCTGGTGGCGGACTTGATCACCGGCCTGTTCATCATCATCGAAGACTCCCTGGCCATCGACGACTACGTGGACGTCGGCGGCCACCTCGGTACCGTAGAGGGCCTGACCATCCGTACCGTGCGCCTGCGCGATATCGACGGCATCGTGCACACCATCCCGTTCAGCGAAATCAAGAGCATCAAGAACTACTCCCGCGAGTTCGGCTACGCGATCTTCCGGGTGGCGATCCCTTACAACATGGAAATCGACGACGCGATCAAACTGATGCGCGAGGTCGGCCATGCCATGCGCAACGACCCGCTGCAACGCCGCAATATCTGGTCGCCGCTGGAGATCCAGGGCGTGGAAAGCTTCGAGTCCGGCAGCGCGATCCTGCGCGCACGCTTCAAGACCGCGCCGATCAAGCAGTGGGAAGTGTCGCGGGCATTCAACCTGTCGCTCAAGCGGCACCTGGATGAAGCCGGGCTTGACCTGGCGACACCGCGCTTGAGCGTGCAGGTGCAGACTGCCGGCAGCGTGCAGGAGAAAGATCCACAACAATAAGCAAGGAGAGGTTGGTATGCGAATGAACGGTCTGACACACCAATGGGTTTTGGGTCTGCTCGGCGCGGTCGCGAGCAGTGCAGTGATCGCCGCCAGCAGCGGCCAGGACAGTGCCCGGGAAACCATTGCCGCCCAGGCAAAAATCCTCGAACCCAGCCTGTTGGAAACCCGCCGCGATATCCACGCCCATCCGGAACTGGGCAATACCGAAACCCGCACCGCCGAGTTGGTCGCCAAACAGTTGCGCGAACTCGGCCTTGAGGTGAAGACCGGGGTGGCCCGCACCGGCGTCGTCGCCATCTTGAAAGGCGCCCTGCCCGGCCCGACCGTGGCCCTGCGCGCCGACATGGATGCGCTGCCGGTCAAGGAAGTGGCCGACCTGCCCTTCGCCTCCAAAGCCAAGGGCACCTACCTGGGCAAAGAAGTCGACGTGATGCACGCCTGCGGCCACGACGCCCATACCGCTATCCTGCTGAGCACTGCGAAGATTCTTACCGGGATGCGCGAGCGACTGCCCGGCACCGTGGTGTTTTATTTCCAACCGGCCGAAGAAGGCCCCAGCGACTTTATCCCCGACGGCAAGAACACCTGGGGTGCGAAGATGATGGTGCAGGAAGGCGTGATGAAAGCGCCCAAGCCCGATGCGGTGTTTGGCCTGCATGTGTGGGCCGGTGTGCCTGCCGGGCAAATCGCCTACCGCCCGGGCCCGACCCTGGCCAGCTCCGATGACCTGCGCATCAGGATCCTCGGCAAACAGACCCACGCCGGCCGCCCCTGGGACGGCATCGACCCGATCACCGTTGGTGCGCAAACCATTGTCGGCCTGCAGACCGTGGTCAGCCGCCGTACCGATATTTCGTCATTCCCCTCTGTGGTGAGCATCGGCACCATCAACGGTGGCACCCGCTATAACATCATCCCCGAGTCGGTGGACATGAGCGGCACCATTCGCTCCTACGACTACGGTATCCGCCAGAAGCTGCATGCAGACGTGCGTCAAACCGTAGAGAAAATCGCCGAAAGCGGTGGCGCCAAGGCCGAAGTGACGATCATCGAGAAGTACGACCCCACCATCAACAACCCGGCGCTGACCGAGAAAATGCTGCCGAGCCTGCGCTGGGCGGCTCAGGATGACGTGGTGCAGGGCCCGTTGGTGGGTGGTGCCGAAGACTTCTCGTTCTATGCCAAGGAGGCGCCGGGGCTGTTTGTCTTCCTGGGGGTGACCCCAAGGGACCAGGACATGAGCAAGGCGGCGCCGAATCACAACCCAGGGTTCTTTGTGGATGAGTCGGCGTTGGTGGTGGGCGTGAGGACGCTGGCGTCGTTGGCGACGGATTACCTCTATACCCACACATCACTGTAATGCTTGATGTGGAGATGGCTTGCCCCCGACAGCTGTGTGTCAGCTAAACATTGGCTGGCTGATACACCGCAATCGGGGGCAAGCCCCCTCCCACATTTGAACCCAGGTGAATCAGTTGGCGAGGGCCGCGCCATCCATTTTCTGGCGCAGGCTCAACGGGCGCATGTCGGTCCACACTTCCTCGATATACGCCAGGCACTCCTTCTTCATGCCACTCTTGCCCACGGTGCGCCAGCCTTCCGGCACGGCCTTGTAGTCGGGCCAGATCGAATACTGTTCTTCATGGTTGACCACTACCTGAAAGAGGATGTCGTCGCGGTCAAATACTGAGGTCATTGCTGTTCTCCGTTGCTCAAAGGCTGGCTGCGCACCACGCGCAGCACTGATATCTGTAGAAACGTACCAAGGGCCTGGAAAATTACAGGCTGGCCACGGCCGCCGCCAAGGCGCGCCCGAAAATCTCAGCCACCTGGTCGACTTCGCCAGCGGTGATCACCAGCGGTGGCAGGAAACGCACCACACTGCCATGGCGCCCGCCCAGTTCCAGGATCAGCCCGCGCTTGAGGCATTCGCGCTGCACCAGCGGCGCCAGCTGGCGATGCACCGGTGGGTGGCCCTGACTATCAGGCGTGCCAGTCGGGTCTACCAGTTCCACCCCCAGCATCAGCCCACGCCCACGGATATCCCCCAGGTGCGGGAAGTCGCGCTGCAGGATGCGCAGGTGCTCGCCCAGGCGCTCGCCCATGGTCGTCGCATGGCCTGCCAGGTCGTGATCCTTGAGGTAGCGCATCACCGCCGAGCCCGCCGCCATCGCCATCTGGTTGCCGCGGAACGTCCCGGCATGGGCGCCCGGCAGCCAGGTGTCGAGCCAGTCGCGATACACCACCACCGCCAACGGCAGGCTGCCGCCAATCGCCTTGGACATGACCACCACGTCCGGAATGATGCCGGCGTGTTCGAAGGCAAACATTTTGCCGGTACGCCCAAAACCGCTCTGGATCTCATCGACGATTAGCGCCACCCCCGCTTGCGCGGTGATACGGCGCAGGCCACGCAGCCAGTCGAGGTCCGCCGGGATCACACCGCCCTCACCCTGGACCACTTCGACAATCACCGCCGCTGGCAACAGCACGCCGGCTTCCGGGTCGTTGAGCAGGTTTTCCAGGTAATGCAGGTTGACCCGCACACCTTCGGCGCCACCCAGCCCAAACGGGCAACGGTAGTCATACGGGAATGGCAGGAATTGCACGCCATTGCCGAGCAAGGCGCCCAAGGGTTTCTTTGGCCCCAGGCTGCCCATCAAACTCAGCGCGCCCTGGCTCATGCCGTGATAGCCGCCCTGGAACGACAGCACGGTGCTGCGCCCGGTGGCAGTGCGCACCAGCTTCAACGCGGCTTCCACCGCATCAGTGCCGGTGGGGCCGCAGAACTGGATTTTCGCTTCTCGCGCCAGTTCCGATGGGAGCAAACCGAACAGGTCCTGCACGAATTGATCCTTGACCGGTGTAGTCAGGTCCAGAGTATGCAGGGGCAGTTCGTCGCTCAGCACTTGCTGGATGGCCTGGATCACCACCGGGTGGTTATGCCCCAGCGCCAGGGTTCCGGCGCCGGCCAGGCAGTCGATAAACCGACGCCCCTCCACGTCCTCCACGTAAATGCCCTTGGCGCGTTTGAGTGCCAGGGGGATGCGCCGTGGGTAGCTGCGGGCGTTGGATTCCTGCTGGCGCTGGCGGGCCAGCAGCGGGCTTTCGTCAAACTGATAGAGCGTTTCCGCGGCCTGCACCGGGGCGTCTTCGATACGGCTGGTAGCGACTGACATCTCTGGATCCCTCAATACGCTGATGATCGTGACCAAACTGCCGATCCGTTGGCGTCTGGCCCAAGGGCATGCGCACGGATTTCCTGTTGTGGAGACGCTTCAGGTGCACGGGGATTTAGGAGGTTGGTCGGATATTTACCGATAGTGGGGAGATTAAAATGTGGGAGCGGGCTTGCTCGCGAAGGCAGTGTGTCAGTCGCTGCATCTGTTACGGCACTACCGCTTTCGCAGGCAAGCCAGCCCCACATTTGAACAGCGCTCAGCTCCGAAGCCCGCGGTATTTTTCATTCAGCGCATAAAGAATCGCGCACGTCTCTGCATCCAGGAATCCACAATAATCCCGTGGCCGAAAGTGCATCTGGAACGCCCGGGTGCGCTGTTCAAAGGCCCGGCGATTCTGCGCGGGCTTGTAGCCATAACGCTGAAACGCCCGCTCCACTTCGACCTCCGGCGGCAAGCCGAGACAAAAGCGGCGCTGGTACATCGCCCGGCTCGATTCATCAAACCAGGCCCCGATGCCGGCCTCATGCAGCACACGCCAGGGCAACCGAGGCCCAGGGTCGCTCTTGCGCCAGTAGGCCACGTCCGAATGCCCGAGCCAGTCAGTGGGGCCCACCTGCGGATAGCGCTCCAGCAGGTCGCGAAGCAATTCAATCAGTAGGTCAATCTGTGCCGGTGCGTACTCCGGAAAGGTAAAGCCCCCCGCTTCATCCCGCGCCAGGTTGACGATTTCAATGCCCACCGAGCGGCTGTTGAGATCGGCCTTCCCCGCCCAATAGCTCACGCCTGCGTGCCAGGCGCGCTGGTCCTCGTTCACCAGGCGAAACACCCGCAGCTCTTCATAACCGGCAGCGCGGTAACTGGGTTCAGCGGGGTCGGGCAGCAAATAGTGGGCGCTGACGCCATCTTGGGTGAGGGTGCGTAGCGAGGAAGCAAAGGGCGCGGCGGTGTAGTGCACAAGCACCTGCTGCACGGATTCGCCGCGGCGGTCGTTGAAATCCCTGGCGGGGAAACTGGTGTCGATCACCAACATAAGAACAGTCCTTTTCAATTCAGGCCGACTCATTCGGCCCGTTCAAGCGCAAAAAAATTACCGCCATCCTGAAGGCTTGAGCCTCAGGCGGGCGGTAATTATTTGCCACGTGAATAGGACTGCTCAGCGCCGCAACGGCATGCCCAGGTCGACCCGCATACCATCGGGCTGGCTGTCGAAGTGCAACGAGCAGGAACAGCGCTGCACGATCGCCTGGACAATCGCCAGGCCCAGGCCACAGCCTTCGCTGCTGCCATTGCGCCAGAAGCGTTGGGTGAGGTATTGCAGGTCTTCGCTGGAGATCTGCTGGCCATGGTCACGCACGCGGAACACCACATTATCCGGGGTAGAAAACACCTGCAGTTCCACGCGGGTATCGGCCGGGGTATGGCGCAAGGCGTTGTCCAGCAGGTTACGCAAGGCCGCGACGGCAAGGCCCACAGGCATTGCCACTGGAACAGGGGAAAGATCCGGCGCCAGGATCAGATCAATGCGTGAATTATCGCCGGCGTTGGCATCCTGGATCGCCAACCGGGCGACTTCCTCAGCACTGGACTGCAGGCCATCGTCAAACGACAGGCTGCCCTCCACCCGCGCCAGCAACAACAGTTGCTCCAGGGTGCGATGCAAGCGATCGGCGCCCTCCTCGGCGTGCGCCAGGGACTGGTCGCGGGCCGCGCCCTCGGTCATGCGCGCGACTTGCAGGTGGGTCTTGATCGCCGTCAACGGGCTGCGCAGTTCATGGGCGGCGTCACCGGTCAGGCGACGTTCGCGCTCGATGGTCTTGGCGATGCGCTGCAGCAATTGGTTCTGGGTGTCGAGCAACGGCTTGAGTTCACTGGGCAGCGGGTGAATCTGCAGAGGCTCGAGGGAGTCGACACTGCGCCGCATCAGGGCATCCCGCATACGGTTGAGCGGCACCAGGCTCTGGCCAATGCCCAGCCACAACAGGCACAGGCAGCCCAGCAATGCCACGCCGACCGGCACCGACGCCGCCAGCAGGATCGACAGGTTGAGGGCTTCACGCTCCACCTGGCGGTCGGCGGTGGTGATCAGCAAGTCGCCACGGGACAGGGTAAAACTGCGCCAGCCCACGCCGTCGATGATCTGGTCGCGAAAGCCGCTGCGGCGCGACTCCAACCCTTCCTCCGGCGTGGTATGGCTGCGCGCCAGGATCTCGCCACGCAAGGAGCTGACCTGGCAAGCCATGCCACCCGGCACATTCAGTTGTTCGGTGCGCAAATGCGCGCCCCCGCTGACGCTGGCCAGGCCCGGCATCTGCTCGGTGAGCCCGGCCACCATGCGCGCCGAAGCCACCAGACGCTGGTCGAGGGAAAACATCATCTGGTTGCGCAAGTCGTTGAGCATCCAGGCGGCCGCCAGCACCCAGATCAGTACAAAAGCGGCGCCCAGCTTGAACGTCAGGCGCAGACGCAAGCTCATCACGGCGTGTTTTCTCCGCCATCAGCCGTGCCGAGGCGATAGCCCAGCCCCCTGACGGTTTCGACGATGCCATTGCCCAACTTGCGCCGCAGGTGGTGGATATGCACGTTGAGGGCGTTGCTTTCCAGTTCGTCGCTGAAGCCGTAGACGCTGTCCTTGAGCTGTTCGCTGGACAGTACGCGGCCCTTGTTGTGCAACAGCGCCTGCAACAACGCCTGTTCACGCCGGGACAGGTCCACCGGCTGGCCGCCGAGGAAGGTCTCGCGGCTGCTGGGGTCGTAGGCCAGGCGGCCATGTTCGATCAGGTTGACGCTGCGCCCCGCCACCCGGCGCAACAGGGTTTGCAGGCGAGCGGCGAGTTCACGCAAGTCGAAGGGCTTGAGCAGGTAATCGTCGGCGCCGGCTTGCAAGCCATCGACGCGGTTGGTCACCGAGTCCCGCGCGGTGAGGATCAGCACCGGAATGTCCAACCCCTGGCTGCGCTGTTGTTGCAGCAGCTTGAGGCCGTCTTCGTCGGGCAGGCCAAGGTCGAGCACCATGATGTCGAAGGCCGCGGCCTTGAGCATCGCCCGCGCCGCCGAGGCCGTGGCCACGCGCTCCACGGTAAAGCCCTGGGCGGTCAGGCCGGCCACGATGCCACTGGCGATCAGTTCGTCGTCTTCACAGACCAGTACGTGCATGGTTAACCCTTCATGAAAGATGGCGCGATTAGAAAAGCCACGGATTAAGCGCGCATTATGCCGCTAAAGTTCGCAACACCGGACAATCTCTACGCTCTAGAATAGCGGCGGTTAATCATCGGTTAATCAACGCCACACATTGTGTGCCTCACTTGCATCGAACTAAGGCTTGACCATGCGGCATCTGTTTACCTTTCTGCTGGTGTTGTTCGCGGGATTCGCCCAGGCAGCGCCGGGCAGCCCCTTCGAAACCAAACCCGACTTCCTCCCGGTAGGCAAAGCCTTCGCCTTTACCTCCGAACGTCTGGAAAGCGGCGAAACCCAGCTGTTTTGGCAGATTGCCGACGGTTACTACCTGTACCAGCAGCGCATGAAGTTCGACGGCCTGGCCGAAAAACCCGTGCTGCCCGAGGGTGAAGCCCATAGTGATGAGTTCTTTGGTGAACAACAGGTGTATCGCCAGGGCCTGGAAGTGAAGATCCCCGCTGGCACCACCGGCCAGGTCAAGCTCGGCTGGCAGGGCTGCGCCGATGCGGGCCTGTGCTATCCGCCGCAGTCGATCACCGTGGACCTGGGCGGCAACCCGGCCGTCGCCGCGACCGAGCAAGCCCAGGATCAAAGCCTGGCCAGCGGCCTGCAGCAGCGCAGCCTGGGGTGGAGCCTGCTGGTGTTCTTCGGCCTGGGCCTGCTGTTGGCGTTTGCGCCCTGCTCGCTGCCGATGCTGCCGATCCTCGCTGGCCTGGTGGTCGGTAGCGGCGCCACCCCGCGTCGCGGCTTTGCCCTGGCCGGCAGCTACGTGGTGTGCATGGCGCTGGTGTATGCCGCCCTGGGGGTGATGGCCGCGTTGCTCGGCGCCAACCTGGCGGCGTTGCTGCAAACCCCGTGGATCCTCGGCAGCTTTGCGGCGTTGTTCGTGCTGCTCGCCCTGCCGATGTTCGGCTTCTTTGAACTGCAACTGCCCGCCTTCCTGCGCGACCGCCTCGATAACGTCAGCCGCCAGCAAAGCGGTGGCAGCCTGGTGGGTGCCGGTGTGCTCGGCGCGTTGTCCGGCCTGCTGGTGGGGCCGTGCATGACCGCGCCCCTGGCTGGCGCCCTGCTGTACATCGCCCAAAGCGGCAATGCGCTGCACGGGGGGCTGATCCTGTTTGCCATGGGCATCGGTATCGGCATTCCGCTGTTGCTGCTGGTCACCGTGGGCAATCGCTTCCTGCCCAAGCCGGGCACCTGGATGAACGTGCTCAAGGGCATCTTCGGCTTCCTGTTCCTGGGCACCGCGGTGCTGATGATTCGCCCGGTGGTCGGCGACAGCCTGTGGATCGGCCTGTGGGGCGCCCTGGCGCTGGTGATGGCTTACTGTGGCTGGGCGCTGGCCCGTGAGCCCGGCCTGGCGGCCAAGGTATTCGGCGCTGGTTCCCTGGTGCTGGGCCTGTGGGGCGCGGTGCTGGTGGTAGGGGCGGCCGGTGGCAGCGATGAGCTGTGGCAACCCTTGAAGGTTTACAGCGGCTCAAAGGTCGCCGGTGCATCGAGCGCCCACGATGCCTTCACCACGATCAACGACCCGGCCGTGCTGCAAAGCCAGCTCGACAGCGCCAAGGCCCAGGGCCAATGGGTGCTGCTGGACTACTACGCCGACTGGTGCGTGTCGTGCAAGATCATGGAGAAACAGGTGTTCGGCAAACCCGAGGTGATGGACGCGCTCAAAGACGTGCGCCTGTTACGCCTGGACGTCACCGCCGACAACGCCGCCAGCCGCGAGCTGCTGGGCCGCTACAAAATTCCTGGGCCACCGAGCTTCGTGTGGATCGGCCCGGACGGTGAAGAACGCCGCGCCCAACGCATCACCGGCGAAGTAGACGCCGCCGCCTTCCTGCAACGCTGGACCCAGACGCGGGACGCTCTCTGATGCTGACCCTCACCATCGGCACCTTCGCCATCGCCTTGAATCACCTGCTGCTGATCAGCGCGCTGATTCTCGCCACCCTGGTGGGCTGGCGCGTGGCCAAGCGCGGCGGCGAAAACCCGGAGTCGGTGCTGTTCAGCCTGTTTCTGCTGGGCCTGCTCGCCGCCCGCGTCAGCTTTGTGCTGATGTACTGGAGTTATTACAGCAACGACTGGGTAGAGATGGTCGACCTGCGTGACGGCGGCTTTCTCGCCTGGCCCGGCGTCATCGCGCTGATCCTTGGCGCGCTGGTCTACGGCTGGCGTCGCCCTGCCCTGCGCAAGCCGCTCAGCGCCGGGGTGATCACCGGCCTGTTGTTCTGGGGCATGACCAGCCTGTCCCTCAGTCTGTACGAAAAAGGCACGCGCCTGCCGGATATCACCCTGCGCAATGCCAATGGCGAGGTGGTGCAACTGGCGGATTATCAAGGCGGCCCGTTGGTGATCAACCTCTGGGCCACCTGGTGCCCGCCGTGCCGACGCGAAATGCCGGTGCTGGAAAACGCCCAGCGCATGCGCCCCGATGTGACCTTCCTGTTCGTCAACCAGGCCGAAAGCATGCAAAGCGTCAGCACTTACCTGGCCACCCAGGGCCTGAACCTCGACAACGTGCTGTTCGACGCCAGCGGCCGCCTCGGCCAGGCTGTGGGTTCCATGGCGCTGCCGACCACGTTGTTCTACCAAGCCGATGGGCGCCTGATCAACAGCCACCTGGGCGAACTCTCCGAAGCCAGCCTGGCCCGTGCCATGGAACCCTTCGACAACACCACGACAAGGAAACCGACATGCCTCGCCTCCGCCACCTGCTGACCCTGCTGCCTTTGACGCTAGCCGCTACGCTGGCCCAGGCCGAAGACCTGCCGGCCCCGATCAAACAGATCGAAGCCAAGGGTGCCAAGATCATCGGCAAATTCGATGCCCCCAGCGGCCTCACCGGCTACGCCGCCCAGTACCAGAACCGTGGCATGGCACTGTACCTGACCGCCGACGGCAAGCACGTGATCGCGGGCAACCTGTACGACGCCCAAGGCAATGACTTGAGCACCGCGCCCCTGGAAAAACTGGTGTACGCGCCGATGGCCAAGGAAGTCTGGGCCAAGATGGAAAACAGCAGCTGGATCCAGGACGGCGATAAAAACGCCCCGCGCACCGTCTACCTGTTCAGCGACCCCAACTGCCCGTACTGCAACATGTTCTGGGAACAGGCCCGCCCGTGGGTGAAGGCCGGCAAGGTGCAGTTGCGCCACATCATGGTCGGCATCATCCGCGAAGACAGCCCAGGCAAATCCGCCGCCCTGCTCGCCGCCAAAGACCCGCAAAAAGCCCTGCAAGAACACGAAGCCGCCGGCAAGGGCAGCAAGCTCAAGGCGCTGGAAAAGATCCCCGCCGAGGTCGAGGCCAAGCTTGATGCCAATATGAAGCTGATGGATGAACTGGAGTTGTCGGCGACGCCGGCGATTTTCTATCTGGATGACAAGGGTGGGTTGCAGCAGCAGCAAGGGGCGCCTTCGCCGGATAAGTTAGTGAAGATTCTCGGACCAAAATAAGCGCCGCCCTCGCGGGCGCCATCGCAGGCAAGCCAGCTCCCACATTTGAATGTATTCGCAACTCAAAATATGGGAGCTGGCTTGCCTGCGATGAGCATAGGTATCTACACAACTTCGGCACGACGCTAAATCTGTGGCGAGGGAGCTTGCTCCCGTGACGGCCTGGCAGCCGACACAGATATAACTGATGCCCCGCG